>NZ_JBHFNU010000125.1:0-13755 GCF_041929145.1 Aerosakkonema sp. BLCC-F183
TTTATATCTTTGACAGAAACCGCGATATTTTTTCGCGCATTCGTCTAAGGATTTACCCAAAGCGAGAAAAGCGGGATGCCATTGGGTGAGTCCGTCGGTGGTAAGTTGGTCGTATGTTCCATAATTAGAGAAGTCATAGAAAAAACCCTGTTTGATTCCTGCTGCTTTGGGATTACCGTGAATGTAGCGGAGGGTGCAGAGGGCGCGTTTTTGGTCGGATTTGGGGAAACTGGTACTGTAATATCGCTTTTCCCAAAAATGTCCGGTGCGGTTAAGCATTCGGTTCAGGCACATGGCAGTATACCAGTTTAACCAGTGCATGATTTTGGGAAGGTCGGTGGGGGTGGCGGGTTCGATGAGGTAGTGGACGTGGTTAGATAGGATGCAGAGGGCGTAGAGACGAAAGTTATATTTTTCGATGGCTTTTTTGAGGGCGAAGAGGATGATGTGACGACATTCTCGGCGGTGGAGTTTGAATTCGCGGTTGTTACAGCGGACGGTGATGTGGTAGGTGTGGTGGGGGTGGAGTTGGCGGGGTGGACGCATAGGGGGGTGTCAGGTTAGGGGTGGGGGTGGAAAAACCCCAAGCGGTTGAAAAAATAATATTGTTAAATATTTCTTCCTCATCAAGACAAGCATAACAAAAAAAATTTATCCTGTCAAGAGCCTCTTTCCCCTATTTTGCGTATTCATCTTCCCCAGAGCAGCACTGTAGGTTGGGTTGAGGGATAGCGAAACCCAACAAATGTTGGGTTTCCTACCGTCAACCCAACCTACGAAAACTGGTTTAAAGCTTGCTGCGTGTAAAATTCGGATCTCAGACACTCCACCGATACCAACTATCTTGACCCGAAGCACAATTAGTAGGGTGCGTCAGACGCTCAAACCCTAATGGTGTCGTGAGGATTTATGGTCTGACGCACCCTACAACTTGACTTTGGATGGGAGGGACAAGAATTTATCAGGACTTACGCAACTGGCGTTAATACTAATTATTGGGTGGATACGCCGATCCCTTGCGGAAAGTGTTGCTGTCTAAGTCAGTTTCAATCAAATCTAGCAAGCGAGGTGACGCGGCGAAGTATGGCACATTATTACCTTCAATTATACATCTTTGCAGCTTCACAGGTTCGCTTTCTTTGACATTGAAGAAAAAGTCGTAGTCAACGTCGATCAGATTATTGCGGAATCCGCATTGTAAAAATTCTACCTGACCAGAATTGAATATCCTGACTAATTCGTATTCTTTGTTATTATTAAACTGGCATTCTTTAAAAGTAATATTTTGACAAGCAAACAAACTGAGGATGTGATATGTGCATTCCTTAATCACCGTATTACCACAGATAAAACCATTAACATTTTCAGCTTTTATCCCTAAAACACCGCTGCCGAAAAGGATGCAACTATTGACTTGAATATTTTGGGAATCCATGAAAGTAAAGACACCGCCTCTGCAAAATCCTTTCTCCGGGCCATGTCCGGCTTCGATATTTTTAATCGTAATATTTTGAGATTCTCGAAATTTCAAAACATCGCCATAACGGGGTCGAGTGAGTAGGAGAGGCGGTTTAATACCCAAACCGATGATTTGCAGATTTTGTACTCCTGAAATAATCAGTTCATTGCCATCGAAGGCTCTCTCAAAATAGGCGTATCTGCTACTAGCAGCAGGGTCGAGGTCGGATAGAGAATATGTTCCGGGTTTGAGTTTGATAGTACGATTGGGACCGATCGCAGCCACAAATTCTTCAACCGTACTTACTACAGTTTCTTCCATCTGTGCAATAATCGATTCCGATGCGACAAAGGCAAGAAGACCGAAGATAAAAGAGCGCCTGTTTGTGGGTGTGAAAAATTCCATTGCATATCCTCACCTAGTTAATTACTTTTAGCAATCAAATTTGAGTATATTCGGTATTGCCCAGTCTAGTAACTGAAGAAGTGCTATTATAAAATAATCCAATATTCGACTTTTCAATTGATATGAGCGACTTACCACAAAAGCGACAAGCACGACGGGGTAGAATATTCCCAGAATACACCGTACCGCCTGAAGAAATAGCTCGACGCAGAGCAGAAAGAACAGAATTAGGACTGCGCTGTCGAGCAGTATTTGAACGAATTCGCCCGGAATTGATGGAAAAGTATTACAATTGGTTGATTGCCATAGAACCAAACACTGGCGAGTATGTACTTGACCGCAAATTAGAAGGTCTCATCCAAAAAATTAAGGAACGGTATGGCGACGCGGATATTAAGATGACTGCTTTTCGCCTTAATGAAGAAGGATATTGTGGAAGGATATGATAGCAGGCAGGTTTGGGGAAGATGGGGAGTTGTTGTTTGAAATTGAATTGATTGCTAATAACGGAGAACGCTTCCCAGTTGAAGCGCTACTGGACACAGGTTTTACCACAGGTTTTCTGGCGATTAATTTTCAAGAGCTAGAGGCGCTAGGCTGGGCTTTAATTACCCCACAAATCGAGATGGAGACAGCACGAGGAAATGAGTTCTTCGACATCTATGAAGGAAGAGTAATTTTGGACGGACAAGAATTTATTATTCCCGTTCACGTTGGAGATGAACTTTTTGACATTTTAATTGGTTCGCAATGGCTAGAAATGATGGAGTTAGCCGTAAATAAACCGAGGGGAATTTTGACATTAAAAATGGTAGCAAGTGAGTGAAAGATAATTAGCTCTAAAACAGAGCGATCGCCTTAACTCACTCGCTCACAAACTGGCAGACCAATTAAGAAGATTCACCACTGCGATCGTGCGGGTGAATTTCGCTCACAATTTCATAGCAACCAGTAATTGGTGGTTTAGCAAATAAATGGTTCATCTCATGCAAAATAGCTTGATTTACCTCATTTTCATTAGCTTGCATATCTGACTGACTCTCCCAAAGAATAATCGCTATTCCTTTATCAGTTCCCGGTTCTTGCAATAAATAAGAACCCTTGAAACCTTGCGCGTAGGTCGATACAGCCTTTTCATAGAGTTGTTCCGCCTCAGAAAACTTACCCGGTTTGAACTCACCAATAGCGACGTAGGCACATTTATATTTCAAAAAATCCTGAAACTCTGACATTCTACACTCCTGAAATGATATCGTGTCCGGTTGCATCAGTTGCGTAAGGGGCGGGCGAAGCATTCGGATATAAAATCTAGGGTTTAGAGTGAACGATTATCGCCCGAATACTTCCCCCCTACCTCCAAATATATATAACCGAAGCTACCGGAGATAATATAATATACTCCAAACGCATACCCAGATAGGGTACAGCGCTGACCGCTCAAATAATAGTAACCGTTATTAAGGATTTGGCGTGTTAAAAAACTATATAAATGGTGAATGGTGTACATCCAGCGCCACAAACTACCTGGATGTGATTAACCCCGCCACGGCTGAGGTGCTGGGTACTGTACCATTATCGCCTGCAACGGAAGTATCCAGCGCAGCAATAGCAGCAGCAGATGCCTTTACCAGTTGGCGACGAATTCCGCCAACAGAAAGGGTGCAATACTTGTTCAAACTCAAAAACCTCCTCGAAGAACATTTTGATGAGCTGGCGCGTACCATTACCCTGGAATGCGGCAAAACTTTAGCTGAATCAAAAGGTGAAATGCGGCGTGCGATCGAAAATGTAGAAGTCGCCTGCGGAATCCCCATCTTAATGCAAGGAGACTACCTGGAAGATGTGGCGCGTGGCATTGATGAATTCACCATCCGTCAACCAATCGGAGTAACTGCTATTATTGCACCTTTCAACTTTCCTGGCATGATACCTTTTTGGTTTATGCCTTATGCTTTAGCTTGCGGCAATACCACCATTATCAAACCTTCCGAAAAAGTGCCCCTGACAATGCAAAAAATATTTAATTTATTAGCACAAACCGGATTGCCAAAAGGAGTAATTAATTTAGTCAACGGTGCCAAAGAAGTCGTAGATGCCATTTTAGATCATCCCATAATTCGTGCCATTAGCTTTGTCGGTTCCACACCAATAGCGAAATACGTTTACAGTCGCGCCGCCGCCAACGGCAAACGCGCTCAATGTCAGGGAGGCGCGAAGAATCCTATTATTGTACTGCCAGATGCCGATTTAGAAACTACCATAAAGATTGCCGCAGATAGTGCTTTTGGTTGTGCCGGACAACGCTGTCTCGCCGCTTCTTTGGCAGTCACAGTGGGAGAAGCACGGGAAACATTTACAGAAGCTATTTCTGAAGTAGCCCAAACGCGAATAGTCGGCTACGGTTTGGATGAAAAAGTGCAGATGGGGCCAGTAATTACCCGCGCCAGTCAAACGCGAATCGAAGGATTAATTCAAAAAGGAATTGATGAAGGTGCAACAATGTTAGTAGATGGCCGCAATCCTAAAATTACCAATTACGAACAAGGTAATTTTATTAAACCAACCATCTTGCAAAATGTCAATCCCCAAAGCGAAATTGCCCGCACGGAAATTTTCGGCCCCGTATTGGGATTGATTCATTTAGATACAATTGATGATGCTATTGCTTTGGTAAATAGCAGCGAATGGGGAAATATGGCTTGTTTGTTCACCACCAGCGGTGCAGCAGCGCGAAAATTCCGTTACGAAGCCGATGCCGGTAATATCGGAATTAATATAGGAGTAGCAGCGCCAATGGCATTCTTTCCCTTCAGCGGTTGGAAAGCAAGTTTCTTTGGAGATTTGCACGGACAAGGGCGTCATGCGGTGGAATTCTTCACACAAACTAAAGTAGTTGTAGAGCGATGGCCAAAAGATTGGACGCGGCAATTTTAGTCATTAGTCATTTTGTTCGATCGAGCAGCGCCGAAGTGAAAGAACTAAGGTTATCGATCGCAGACAAGGGTTTGTGTTAAAATAACAAAAACTAAAATATTACTACAAACAAATGGCAAAAGCGTTTGCGGTTACGGAAGCTATTAAAAGCCTTGCTGAAGCTGAATCAAGGTTGAACTTGCGTCGAAGTGAGGATGAGACTTTTTTTACAGAATGGCAAACTGAATTACCGCCCGTAAACGATTCCGAACAGACTGCTTTGGATACTCTGCGACGCAGATTGCTATATCATAGAGCGGATGGAGAATTGCTAGAAGGGGCAGTAACGTTGCTTGTGGCATCGCCTTTATTAGAACTGGCGGGTTTTTACGATCCACCGTTTAAGATGAAGGCGGAAGCTGCGATCGAGATCGCGATCGATGATGGAGAAGAAAAGCTGCGCGGACGAATTGATGTTTTGATTTTGCAAAATCAGCTTTGGGTAATGGTTTTGGAGTCCAAGAAAACTACGATTTCGACGCGATCGGCATTACCTCAAGCATTAGCATATATGATGGCAAATCCAGATCTGGATAAACCGCGATTTGGCGTGTTGACGAATGGCGATGATGTGTTGTTTGTGAAACTTTTGGCGCAACCAATGCCTCAATACGCATTATCGCGGGCATTTTCGATTTATACTATAGCAAGCGAATTGCGATCGGCATTTCAAATTCTCAAGCATTTCGCTCAAGGCATTACGCACTCAGAAAGTTAACCGTTATTCTGAGAAATTTATATGGTTATGTGCATTGCGATCGTTCCAGAAAATGCCAATAAAATAGGATAGCATAAATTTTATCACAATAAATAAGTTATAATTCTTTTATATACTGCCTCAGTACAGGTGACAAACTGTATAAGTTTGCTTGTTGTTCTACCAAGCAGCGCCGCGATAGAGATTGCAGCGCATTTAGTAAATCTGATGGTGGAATTCTGCCATTTTCTAGCAATTTTCCCAGATTGACCGCTCCGTTTTCCTTCGCTAACAAAGAGATAACTTGTTTTTCTATTTCGGATAGGCGATCGCACTGCTCTTCTAAAACATCTTTCAAATCTTCCGGTAACAATATGGTATCATCTAGTAATAACTCTGTCACGCCTCCTCCCAACTCTTTAATCAGAGTCGCCACGCTTTTTAACCATAACGGATTGCCTTGGTAGCGCTGAATCAGTGCTGAGCAGTTATCGATTTCTCCTAACCCTTTATCTCTGAGAATTTCCCATCCAGCAGCGGTGTCTAAACCAGTGAGTTGTAAGCTACGAATGAAAGTATTTTGGCTTTCTTTCTGAGGAATTTCTCTCGGTTCTTCCCAACCGATTAGCAGAAAGCAACTTTGATGGTATAATGTTTCTATCTGTTTGAATAAAGTGCGATATTCTTCGTATCCATCTTTATACTTCCCTGCCAATTCGCCGCTAATGAAGAGGTTGTGAATATCATCTAATACGACTAAGCAGCGATATTTTTGTAAATATTTAATTAGAGGTAAAGGTTTTTGGTTAGTTACAGGTGACTCAAGATTTTCTGACTGCGAGAAAAACTGGATTAGTTTATGTTGCAATTCGTCTAGAGTGTAGGATTCGTCCAGACTGCACCAAATTACATATTCAAACTCATCTTTAATCTGTTGTACGAGTTGCGCTGCTAATGCGGTTTTGCCGATTCCGCTGATACCCGTGAGTGCGATTAGGCGACAGCGTTGTTGTAAAATCCAGGTAGTGAGGGTGGCGAGTTCGGGAGTGCGATCGTAAAAAGCACCCAAATCCGGCATTTCGCTTAAATCTTGATGTGATGTTTTAGTTTGTTTTGTGTTAGCTGTTTCCTGATTAGGTGGATTTGAGTTTGGTATATCTGGCCGGTCTTTACTTTCTCCACAAACGTTAAAATTACCATTAACGTTTTGTGTTACTTTTGCAAAGTTTAAAACATTATAGTTCTGTAACCTTTGCATTGCGGATCTAAAATTAGATTTAGTGATATCTTCACCTAATTCTTCTGAAAGTATTTGCCATAGCTTTGAACCAACATCCCTGACATAACTTTCGTTACAATGAATCTCTTCGGCAATTTTGGTGTATTTCTCACCTTGCATAGTTCCTAGCAGAATCGCCTCTTGCAAGTCATCAAGATGCTGACCCGTCTTGGCAAACACGATATCGTCAGCCATTTTTAACACTTCCTTAAGATTCATGCTGGCTCGTAGATGTCGCTGTTTTCCGTATTATACTCAACATTTTCCAACGTTTTCTGGCATTTTCCAACATTTTTCAAGCAGCGAGTTTGTGTGGCAGACAAAATTGCCAACAAAATTGAGCAATTTTGAATGGGCAAAGCTTTTATTTCCAGGGAAAATGGGAGTTAGACCGAGGCGTTGCTAAATCGAAGTATGAAGCCCCATGCCCAGACGCTTTCATTTTGCGTCTCTACAACGGTTTGGACATAAGGCAAAACTCTTTTCATTCCTGAAATCAGCAACACTTAGACCGAAAATTGACCAGGTTTGTAAAGTTTTAGCTGGGATGCAATTATGAAAATACTCATGAGATTTTTAATTTCTATCGGTGTCGTAGCTACGGTTTTTAGTTCAATTGAAGTAGCATATTCACAAGTATCTGGATTACGAGGAAAGTTTGATGGCAAACAAACTCAAGAAGCTCGGATTCGAGAGGTAGGCTCACTTGCTGTTGCAGTAGAAATCTATGATGGTAGAACATGGCAACAATGGTATGCAACACGTCGGGGAGATACGAACTTCTCACGCATAATTAGTTGTACTGTTGGTGACTTCAATGCCGATCAAAAGTCGGATATTGCTTGTCTGTATGACTATGGAAACTTTGATGTTGGAATGTGGGTATTGACCTCGGACGGGAAAAACTTTAACTCCAGCATCTGGTGGAGAAGCGGTAAGGGCAACTTAAACCCAAATTCTGTTGTTGGCAAGATTGAGTCCATCGATAATAATAATGACGGTCTGTCTGATCTGAAGATGCCCTACCTTTATCCCAATGGTATCCGTCAGGATATTGTTTTTTATTCTGATGGCAATAAATTTTACCGCTAGAGCGAAGATATCGGTATACACTAACCAAAGCAGAAAGCAGTGCGATCGCTCTTCCTTTTACTTTAGGTTAACGCAAGGAAAACCAACCTCTTTTTACACTCACAATCTTATCCATTTTTACGATGACAATGCGAGGATTGAACAGAGAGCGATCGGACTACCAAAAAAAGAGCGATCGCCTATTTCTACCTATCTAAAAACATCAAAGGGATAATCCTACGCATCGCTTACGCGATCGCTCTTACTTAAAAAAATAAATAAACGGTTTTCTGGATAGCAAAGCTGACTAATAAAGTTCTCCGCTTTATCGCCTAAGCTCTATTAATCAATTATAATTATTAAGCAGATAAAGGCGGCAGCGTAAAATTTGTAAACAATCTCACATCAAATTTACTACCTGTCAAAGAATTTACTAATCGTTCATCCAATGTTAGCAACGGTACTGTAACTTGTTCTGACAATGCTACATAACATCCATCATAAGCTGTAATGCCATAGTCTAAACCAATTTCAACAGCTTTATTCATTAAATCCTGCTATCCATTAATCCAAAATCGCTTGGGTTAACTCTGGGGCGACTACGAATCCTTTGTAGGATTGCTGACATTGGTTGGCTCTCTTGCACCTGAGTTATCACTACCTTTTCGGACTCGAATGATTGCTTCAATAGATGAATTACTGCCTCATTGAGAGTCACATTTTTGTCAGAGGCAAGACATTGAATACGACTGTACAATTCATCGGGCAGATTTTCAATCTGAAGTGTAGCCATTGCTATTTTATAATCAGTTTATTTATTATATCACACTTTAAATTAACCGTCTACTAAAAGAGCGATATGCCTACAGCACGCTACGCGATCGCACCCCTACCCAAAAAAAGTGCGATCGCCTTTTTCCTGGCTCGCTCGTCTATGCGATCGCCCACAACACGCACTCGCGATTCAATTATGTAAAACTGAGGATTGAAATCTCACTAATTGGCTGCCCAAAGAAGGGATAAATCGCTGTATAGCTTGAAGATTGAATCGGCACTCACAAGCGTCATCCCCTCAATTTGAGCTTGGGCAATCAACATTCGATCGAAAGGATCTTTATGATGCAATGGTAACGCAGCGGCTCGCAAGGCATGAGGTGCAGTAATTTCCAGATATCGCATATCTAACATCATCATCCGCGTCGAAATATAACTGTCTATTGGCTCTGGCAATGGCAACTTTCCGATCGCAACTTTGATGCCCATTTCCCAAACACTAGCAACAGAAAACCACAATTCGTTGGTTTCATCGGCAATGCGTGCAATTGTCGCCTCATTCAATCTTTCTGGTTGGGCAAACCACCACAACCAGCACTGCGTATCCAGCAAAAGTTTCACTCTTCATCTCCCTCGAATGCTGCCAAAATCTCTTTTGGCAAAGGATCGTTGAAGTCCTCTGGCACGATAAATCTCCCTCGGTCTTCCCCTAAACTAGCTCGTCGATTGGATAAAGTCCGAAACGGAACCAATTTTGCGATCGGGATACCTTGGTTTGAAATAATGATTTCTTCTCCAAGTTCCACACGGGACAATAGTCGTGAGAGATTCGTTTGAGCTTGATGGATATTTACAGTTTCCATTGGTCGAGCAACTGAGTCTATAAACTAAGTTTAGTTTGATTCTGATGGTTGTGCAAGAGCGCATTTCATGCCTTTGTTGACCGTTTTACCTCTGAAGCGTCCACCGAGACTTTTGACATCCCAAAATCAAATTCTGAGGTTGAGGAAGTTGAGATATTGATTAGACAAAAATTAGAAAAACTAAAGACGAAATAAGGCTATGCGACGATCGAACAACTGTGCAAAACGGAAACTATTATCCTGCGAAGTCCAAACACGAGCGGGTGCGTCACTTTCCAGCGTAACGCACCCTACTTATCTGTAATTTTGGGCATTCCTTTCTAAGGATATTGGTTTAGCCTAAGTAATTACTCACAAAAAATATATTATTTTTCCGATCTTCTTTTAAGCGCCGCGAGTAACTGCGGTTTTACTTCTCTCACCCATATTTCAAAGTTAAAAGTGTCATTATTGTCACCAACTCGTGTCTGAACAGACTTTTTGACTTCCGTTTTCATTTCTATTTTCTCCATTTGCTCTCTAACTCTATCTATAAGGTAGCTTCCGTTAATTTTAAATGGCTTGTCATATATCTTAAGGTGTAATAACTATATTTTATGCAAAATTTGCAACAAAATAATGCGATATATGGATATTACAAGGTTTAGTTTATGATTTAGTTAATCTTTAATAAAAAATTAGTTCGTGTTAGATCGGCTCTGTGTTCCCAATCACTAAAAAAATTAACGATCCGGTACTAAATAAAGCTAAAGCTTAGTAGTTTGCGTCTGATAACGATAATTAACTCAATTGCTACATTTTAGCCCTAAATCGCACTTAAATATCAAAATTATGGATATTTGCCGATGTCGATCGCATTTATTTGCACTCATCTGTACCGACTCATTTTAAATCTACATTTGTCAACCACCAAAACCTAAAAAAATATAAAAATTTTGCTCATCACTTCCAAATCAAACACTCGTATTTCCCCCCTTCCCTTGTAGGGAGGGGGGTTAGCGGGTAGGTTCCCCCACTTGCCACTTTTGCTTGTGTAGTATATTGTAGTATACATAAAACCGCAAACCACTTGACCGAGTTTGCGGTACGGCGAGGAGGTGGGCCAATGGATGCAATCAATCAAACAGTCGGCGGAATACTTCAACACCTGCGATCGCATAACGAACCCTTTGTCCTCCACAAAGGCAAACAGCCGCAATGGAACGACGAAGCTTTGCACAGCAGCGCATACCAAAACAATGCAGAACTTTACGCACTCATGGGAGTAGCCAAAGGAGTACTTCCGCAAGGACGCGATCGCATCTTATTCCAGGTGCTGCGAACCTCTCGCATCGGAATGACTCCAGAAATACGTCACACACTCGATCGCATCACCAACTTGCTATTGAGCGTACTGCACCCAGACAAAGTGCTAACAGTATTTTTAGCTCTGCGGCGAGTGCGAGCCAATCACAAACACACAGCCAAAGCCATCCTCAACTACATATTGAATCATCCCGATCTTGAGGATATGGCCAACTGTCGGCGACGCACATTAGAGGATTGCTTGTCACACGCAATGGGGAAAAACGTAGCCAGAGCTTGTGCCAAAATGCTCAGCAATCCTGCTGTTGCAGACCAACAGTATTTGCGCCGCCATTTGCTCAGATTTGCTCGCGATCCAGAAAAAGTAAAAACAATTTTTCCTGTATTGTACAAACAAGGTACGCGACAAACTGGCAGCGGTCAATACAAACTCGCCCATACCCAATTCCTAGAAAAATTCGATCGACAAGAAGAACGACCCAAAACTATTACTCCTACCAATCGCGGTGACATTTCCGCTACCTTGATTCACCTGTACCGAGGTGGCATATCTGCCGAATTGCAACAAGCTTTAGAGCGTTACGTAGAAGACGCCGCCAAAAAGCTACCGCGATTTCATGGCAAATTAGCGCTCGTACTCGATGCTTCTGCTTCCACAAAAGGGTATGGCGATCGCGAATATTGCGGCATTTCCCAATCAGTCGCATTCCAGCTAGTGCTAGAGAAATGCTGCCCAAATTTGCAAATTTTTGCCGTGGGAAATTCCGGACAAATCCCCATACCAAAAGGCAACACCGACATCGCGCTTGCCTTACTGGACGCCTTAGAAACTCAACCGGATTTAGTGGCGATCGTTTCTGACGGTTACGAAAATATTTACCCAGGCGATTTAGCCAGACTTGTCGCCACATTACCTCAACTTGGTATTCACACACCTGTGGTTTTCTGCCACAGCAAATTTACTGGCAGCGACGACCTAACCTTACGGCGACCCGCGACTAATTTACCCCAATTGGAATTCTGGCATCAAGACGATTTTGAAGACTTATTGATATCCATCTTATCAATGACGAATCAAAATCAGAGCGAAATTGGATTGCGAGAGTTTCTGCTCAAAAAATTGGATTTAGTCATTAGTCATTAGTCAGTTGTCAGTTGTCAGTTGTCAATTGTAGGTTGGGTTGAGCGATAGCGAAACCCAACAAATCCCGACGATCGAGTTGGGTTTCCTTACCTCAACCCAACCGACTACTACAATATTCAAGCGGAGCCAATCTAAAATCCAAAATCCAAAATCCAAAATCGGGAGACCAACTCCCCATTCTCCATTGCTAATTACCATGCTTTGCCAAGAATTAATTCTCAGCACATTTGACTTTTCCCCATATCAATTGGGGATACCGCAGCAATCCGGATTGATGACCGTCGTGCCAATCTTCGGCGGGCATAATAAAAGCAAATATACAGGCCCTCTGACTGGTTTAAAACTCAATCGAGTTACCGGATACGGTAGTGTAGAATTAGCAAATCCTGCCGATAGCGGTATAGCTATTGTACCTCTGCATATCGGTTATATCCAAGACGGAGCGCAAAATCACGCCTTGTGTCGATCGGCTTTTATAGCTGGCGGTCAAAAGCTGATGTTTGAAGATGCTTGCTGCGTCCAACAATCTCAAGGCGGCTATTTGGAAGGTCGCGAACAGTGGTTTTTCATCTTACCAGTGCAACTGCGTTTAGAAGCGCTGCAACTGCGAGGTCAGAAGAGTTACAGCAAACTTTGGAATGCCATCAGCCGCCTGAATCAACAGTTTAACCTGCCCAACAGAGGCCATTTGGAGCAGATTATCACCCGCCAGCGAGCATTTTTGACTCAATATCAAAGTCGATTTGAATTGTTAGAAAATCAAACAGGAGCGCTGTTTTTCCTGGGCGATAAATTAGCTGGGATAGAAATTGCACCAACTGCGGCTTATTTCCAAGAAATGTGGATGCCTTTGGTTTGTTTCTGCTACGGTACGGCGGCGATGTATTTCGAGCAAAAAGCTGGTAATTTGACAGAACAACAACCTGTTCCTTTTGCTGCTAGCAATCTGCGCGAACTGCGCTTCCAGTTACAGCAAAGCCGTCAAAAATTGCAAGAGCAAGTGCTATCTCAATTAGCCGCAACACCCGCAGAAAAATTCAACCTTCAGGAAGAAGAAAGATTCTGCGAATTGCGTTTGCAAACTGCGATCGGCAATAATTTTGCAGGTCAGTTCGTCGAAGATGGCGGACAACTGGTGTACGCTTCCCTGTTTGCCAAACCAGAATATATTTTGTCGAAAAACTTGACACCTTTGGCAGCAGCGTAGTACACTATATTACAGTAGGAACTGAGTTAGATAAGGCGTTGCTAACCCCCTGATGCCAAATTTGGGAAGTTGCGTTGAAAACAACATTGCACGCCTTTATGCTAACCGCCCGTCCTACTAATTCTTCTTCAGCTTGAGAAGCGATCGCTCTATTTTTCTCTCCCTTCTTCCCTCCCAACTTATCTACTTGCCGAGGTCAAAAAGGATTGCAGTGCTTGCCGCCTGTCCTGCCTTCCTGCTGGGAACTGTGCAAAGACTTCAATTTTACCGGAAAATCGGGGTGTTGTAAGGGGGGAGATTGAAAGCCTGCTCCTTATAGGGAAGGGAAAATGAAAATCTCCCCTCTTACAACAACAACCCTCAAGGGTAGCGAATCAATATTTTCATCTGTGTTATCATAAGTTTATCGTAAAGGTCAACGATAAACCATGCTCGTATACGAAATGAAGCTAGAAGGAATAAACGACCAGTACAGGAAGCTAGATGAAGCTATCCGCACTGCTCGTTTTATTCGCAATAGCATCATCAGAGCATGGATGGATGGCTTTATCAAAAGTCGCAATGATGCTTATGCTTAT
>NZ_JBHFNU010000126.1:0-73233 GCF_041929145.1 Aerosakkonema sp. BLCC-F183
AACTTATTTAATCGTAGGGTGGGTTAGGCACGGGCGATAATTTCAACACTTTCAACCAATAATTAAGTTCCCGTGCCGTAACCCACCATCCCAGCTATCTGTAACATATACAAACATTTTCCACCATCAACCCGAAAGACCTCATTATTGTTAGTAGATAGAGATAATTAGGCTGCAAAAGCTGCAAGTATGCCAAAAGCAGTTTTCTTCCTTTTCGCCAGAAGAATAGTTATTTGTTGTATCGGTCTATAAGCGATCGCACAAAATCACCTGTGTCTATCCCTTTCAAGGCGCGAACTTATTTGTTTATAAAACTTGGTAACTTCCGCTACGAATATTAGTAACCAAAAGTGTTATATTTAGCTTATTTAAGTGACTGCAAATATTAACAAAATCATGGCAACCGAATTATTACCAATCCCAAATTGGTTCTCCTGGGAAAACCAAGGTGCAGATATCGCAGTAGCAGATATAGATAATGATGGAAGACCCGATTTAATTATCTTGCAAATCGACAACCCTCCCGGTGCAAATCGAGGTTTTTATCGGATTGGACGGAAACTCGATGAAAACGGCATCGTCACAGGCGGATGGAGTGACTGGATAGAAATTCCCAATTGGGGTGCTTGGGAAAATCAAGGCGCGGGTATTGCAGTTGCTGACCTGGATAACGACGGACAACCGGAATTAATCGTTTTTCAAGTTGATAATCCGCCCGGTGCGAATCGAGGACTTTATCGCGTAGGTAAAAAGCTTGATAAAAATGGCATTGTCACAGGCGGATGGAGTGATTGGATAGAAATTCCCGGTTGGGAATCCTGGGAAAACCAAGATGCCAGTATCGCAGTTGCAGACTTAGATAACGACGGAAGGCCAGAATTAATTGTCTTCCAAATTGATAATCCTCCTGAGAAAAATCGGGGACTTTATCGCATTGGTAAAAAGCTAGATAAAAATGGCATTGTTACAGGGGGATGGAGTGATTGGATTGCAGTTGATTGGTTTTCTTGGGAAAATCAAGGCGCAGGAATTGCAGTTGCCGACCTCGACGGCAATGGACGACCAGAATTAATCGTATTTCAAATCGATAATCCGCCCGGTGTTAACCAGGGATTTTATCAAATTGGTTGGAATCTTGACGCTGCTGGTAATGTTACCGAAGGTTGGAGTCCTTGGACGCCAGTTAAATTACCTTATTGGGAAAATCAGGGTGCAGGAATTGCAGTTGCTGACCTAAAAGGTAAGGGAAAACCTGAATTAATTGTATTCTTAATCGATAATCCGCCACAATTAAATCAAGGATATTACCAAGTTCTAGATTTGAATATCGACTTGGACAAAGCTGCCAGCAAAGGCATTTGGCGATTGTTACCTTACAACTCGCAAGTTCTGGCAGTTCACGCCACCGTTTTGCCTACTAATAAAGTATTGTTCTTTGCAGGTTCCGGTAACAATCCTGCCAATGCTCAAGGTAATTTTAGCAGTGTTGTCTGGGATTATGAAAAGGGTACTTTTTTTACTCCTCCAACTCCAGCAGACTTGTTTTGTGCAGGTCATTCTTTTCTGGCAGATGGTTCCCTTTTAGTGGCAGGCGGGACGAAAGAATATGACTTCGGACATCCATTTTTTGGTTTGAGAGATGCTTATATTTTTGATGCCTTTGCTGAGAAATGGAAACCCGTACCGCAAATGCAAGGCGGTCGTTGGTATCCAACTTTGGTAACGCTGGGCGACGGTCGAGTTTTGGCTGTTTCCGGACAAGGGGAAGATGGCAAGCTGAATGTAGTGCCAGAAATTTATTCACCAAAAACGAATAATTGGACTGCCTTTAAAAATACCAGTGCTTTGCCGATGTACGCGCACCTTTTCCTACTACGCGATGGCAAGATTTTCTATTCTGGCGGTCAATATGGCGTTAATAATGGCGTGACACCACGGTTGTTAACTTTGCCCACAAATCCGGCACAACCTATCACAGAAGTAGAAGTGCCCGGTTTAATCGATCACGAAGAAAAAGATCACCGCAATCAAGCTGCCAGCGTGATGTTACCGCCTGCACAAGCACAACGGGTAATGCTGATGGGTGGTGGTGCTTTTGATGGTACGGGGCATCATACTTTGGAGGCAAATGATAAGGTAAATATTGTCAATTTGGCAGTGGCAAATCCAACTTATCAAGCAGCAGCGCCTCTGACATTTCCTCGGATGCACTTGAATGCTGTATTGTTGCCCGATCGCACTGTTTTGGTCTGCGGTGGCAGTCGCGTAGATGAATCGCGAGAACAAGCAACTTTAGAAGCAGAAATTTACGATCCTGTTGCGAATACTTGGACTTTAAGTGCGATGGGAAGAGTGCAGCGATTATATCATTCGATCGCACTCCTTTTACCTGATGGCAGAGTGATTACAGCCGGGTCAAATCCAGTACGAACTGATGATGAACTGCGCTTGGAAATGTATTATCCCCCCTACCTATTTAAAGGAGGGCGACCCCTGATTGAAAGCACACCTCAAAAAATAACTTATGGCGGAAACATTGAAATAAAAACACCGCAAGCCGAACAAATTAAATGGGTAAGTTTAATTAATCCCGGTGCAACTACCCATTCTTTCAATGCGGGACAAAGACTCGTAGATTTAGAATTTAATCTCAACGGTGCAACAACACTGAAAGTTAACGTTACCAACGAACAGAATTTAGCACCACCGGGTTGGTATATGTTGTTTATTACCGATCGCCGTGGAGTACCATCTGTAGCGAAATGGGTTCAGTTAAGTTAGTGTAGGAAAGAAACCCGGTTTCTTGAATAAACCGGGTTTCTGGGTTGGCCTCTGGATGGGGGAGTGTTATGCTTTCTACATAGAGCTTGGAGGATTAAAACACAATGAAAACTCGTAGCTTTACAGTTATTGTGTATAAGGAAGACGATATGTACATAGCCGAATGTCTAGAAGTAGGCACGGTGGATCAAGGTGAAACGATCGAACAAGCGGTTGCAGGTCTTAGAGAGGCAACGCGGCTCTACCTCGAAGAATTTCCTTTGCCTGAAGCGTCTCCTAAATATATAACCAGTATTGAGGTCAGCTATGCCTAAATTGCCACGAATCTCAAGTAGAGAAGCGATTCGGGCGTTGGAGCGTTTAGGCTTCGAGCAAGTTCGTCAAACAGGCAGTCACATTGTTATGAAGAAGGAAACTCCAGATGGCGAAATTGGATGTGTTGTCCCTGTGCATCAAGAATTAAAGGTCGGTACGTTAAGTGGGATTCTCAAACAGGCAAAAGTTACCCCTGAAGAATTCATTGAGAATCTATAAAAATCGTAACCAAGGCCAGACACATTCAATGATTGTCTATCGTCCGAGCGAAAATAGGATTGAAATTCTGCGTGTAGTGAGTGGCTATCGTGACCTTAATAATATATTTTCTCGCGAATCAGATAGCTAAATTGCTGTATCAACCAATATTGCTAAAAATTCCTGTACGACTCGATCGGGTGATTCGCTGCATCTGATAGCATCGTAATATTGGATAATGGAAATACCGTGAGATTGCAAAATGCGATCGCACTCCCGAAAACCCCCTCCATCTTGCTCGGATAGTGCGTTTTTGATTACCAGTATACCGGATTTACCTTTGTAAAAAATCAGAAAATCAGCTTCTTTGTTTTCTTTTCGTTCACTGCTTGTCAGGCGAACTTTGGTGTTAGGTATGAAGATGACGTTAGTGCGATCGAGTGCTTCTGCTATTTTAACTTGTTCGTGCGATCGAAGAGGTAGATCGTTCCAGTAATAGATTTCTTCTTGTGAGTGGGATTGAGTTTCCTGGTTATGTCCTTGCTCAACTGATTGTGTGTTAACATCATGTATGATTGCACCAGCTAAATCAGGTTGAGGGGAGTCTGCTTCATTTAAAGTAGCGAATAAAAGTTTAGTTTCACTTAGGTTTGCTATAGTTAGGCTTGCACCGCTTAAGTCTGCGCCGCTGAGGTTTACTCCAATCACCTGAGTTCGATGCAAATTAACTTGATTTCGCCGTAAGTATCGTTTCAATACAGATTTAAGATTATCTTTTTTAACCTTCTCCCCTAATACCTTTGATAGTAATTTCCAGAGTTTAGCACCAGCATCTTTGATATAATCAGGCTCATATCCAGAGCTTTTAGCAATTTCTACATAAGACTGTCCTTCCCACGATTGACGAAACACTAGCTCTTGGACTTTGTTGAGGCGTTGATAGTCTAGCGCAGTTTCAACAATCTCTAGTGCTTCGTCAGCGGTCATTTGTCAAAGTTCCTCAGTAGTATATTGTTAAGATTTGTGCAGGGCATAGCGGAACGTCTTAGAGTTAGGATACCCATCGAGCATTATATTATACCGCAATCCTTGAGTTTTTATTACTTTTTTATTACTTTTTTATTACTTTTTCTCACTGTCAAAGCTGATACTGAGCCGCTATGGTGTATTAAAAGCAGTTTTTACGTACTCTTGAACATTATGCAAAAAAGTATGGAAGACTTGGCAGCCCGAATCAGACGGGATTTAAATGAGTACCAAGCACAGGTTCAAGCACGACTTGAGAAACTATTTGCTGAAGGTTTAGTTTCACAGACGCAGCTAAAAGAGATTGTTATAGACGCTAAAATTACAGGTCAGAGTGTTGTGGATGCTTTAAGTTCACAAGGAAATTATTCTGAGGAAGTAACTGAAATTTACATCTACAGTTTATTTGATAGATATAAAAATGCAGTTGAAAAGAAAATTTATGACATAAACCAAAGAAAAGTATCTAGTGTCAACGAGGAAAATTTAAAATTTATTAACAATAAAAAATTCAGTAAAATAAGCGGTAATTTTTTGGTTGGCTTATTCAAATGGGAAAAAAGTCCTATATTGAAAGTTTTGAGAAGCTTGTTAAAATGGGAAAAAAGCCCTATATTAAAAATTTTAAAACGTATAATATCGATATTTAATAATAAACTAACTCAATAAATTATGATAGATTTCTTATTTGCTTTTATTTGGCTGATAATTTTAGTCTGGCCTGCTCAAAAATTTATAACATGGGTTGCATCTTTCTTACACAAAAATCTCCCTAAAAATACACCGATATTACCCAATTTACCTTTGGAGACTGTTAAGGCACAAATTAAAATGAAACATGGTTATGCAAATCCAAAGGAAACTATTTTAGCTGTAAGATCTGCTGTTACTATATCAGGTATAATCACAGTATTAATTCAATGGCATTTATTAGTACCTGTTATAGTTTGGGTGATTTTGATTTGCATTTTAATCAGTTTTATAGATGTGAAATAAAAATTGTCATTAAAGGAGTTAAAATTGAGTATGGATAAGCAAGATTCAGTAAAAATTAGTATAGCAGGGAAAAGTGTTCCTGTTTATTTTAAGGATCAAAATGGCATTATAGTAGTACCAAGTGAGGTTGAACGAGATATAGTTCTTGGTTTCATCGGTCGCGCACTAGCCACGCCAGTAACAGCAATAGTTATTGTTTTGGGAAGTGGATTTCGTGAAATTAGATTGACTTACCAACTTCTGGCAGAAGCCATACACACTGAATTGTACGAAATACAAGTTCAAGGAGAAGTGGAAAGAATGAACGCAGTTATGCGTGCTTTTGGCCCAAAGATTGATGAAATTATGAATAGTAATTACCCTCAAGAAGTTAAGCAAGAGGGCAAGCGTAAAATGCTGGAAGCAATGAACAAAAGGCTAAGCGAATTTTCTAATTGACGCTGTTGAAAATTTAAAAGCTGTTAAGCAAAAATTATCGGGTTTAATGTATGACCAATGATTATGGGGCGCAAAATAACGACTTATTGAAAAGTAGCAATAGTCAAATTCAAAAATATAACAACAATCCGGCTATTCAACTCATACGCAATGCAGCTAAACTAAGCGAGTCTATAAAAACTGCTTACAGTGATGAAGTCACTAAGAGTATTGCCATAAGGACTGAATTTGAGATTTGGTTGGAATACGATCGCAATAAATCTTGAATTCACGCCAATACCTAAAAGCGATAACATAAAAACAACTGAAAAGAGCAGTAAAAAAGAGCGCGATCGCACTTCTCCCATCCTCACAAAACTAAGTAGCCGTAGCTTGTGCGATCGCGCCATCAAATTTTAACCTTTTGTACTTTCCATATTATCCAACCAAGCAGTTAAATCTGCTGGCGATGAAAAATCCAACAATGCTTCTGCCAAGTCCTCCCACTGAGTAATTGATAAAGCGCGAATTCTCTCTTCTGTGCTTGGTTCCAGTTCTCCCACTCGCCGCCGAAGTAGGCGCAAAATCATTGACGTTTCGCGTTGTAAAGCTTGTTCCAAACCTCGCTGTAAACCTTGTTGAAAACCTCGCTGTACGGCTTTTTCAAAAATTTCTTGGTAAAACGAAGATTCTTCCATATATCTCCCCGAAATAAATGAAAGGTAACACCCCATATAAATTATCGAAAGGGGTGTTTATTCCCTAACATTTTGCCTAATTCAAATTATCCAACCAAGCCGTTAAATCTGCTGGTGATGAAAAATCCAACAACGCTTCTGCCAAGCTCTCTAACTGAGAAAGCGATAAAGCACGGAGTCTTTCTTCCGTGGTAGGTGCGATTTCTCCCACCCGCCGCATCAACTGGCGCAGAGTTTGTAAGAATGCCTGCTGTTTTTGTCCTTGTTCTATACCTTGTTGCAAACCTTGCTGCAAGCCTTGTTGCAAACCTTGCTGCAAACCTCGCTGCAAACCTCTTTGCTCTCCTTTTTCCACAATTTCTTGATAAAACAGAGATTCTTGCATATTATCCTCCCGAAATAACTGACGAATCAAGTTTGGTTTATGCAGTAAACCCGCCATGACTGCTGTGCAAGCTAATATTTCTCTTCGCTGTGCGGGGTCTTCTATTAATTCTACCCTTCCCGCTACTTCCTCTAGCAATGCTCTGGGTGAATCGCTGCGAGTTAGAGGTGCTAGCGGTAGCAAAGCGGGTTCGGCTAAAAAAGGTGCGGGGTCTTCTTCCCATAACCGAATTACTCGATAGGGATGTACCGTGTTTCCTACTTGAAATCGGTCTATGAAAACCTGGGGTGATTCGATCCGTTTCAAGAAAATTACTACTTGTTCTATTCTACATCGATACTTTTCATAAAGGCGCAACCAATATTTGAGCATCCGCTCTGGAATTGGTGGTTCTGAATAGGGTAATCTTTCAAACTCCAAGTGTAAAATGATGTTGCCGAACCGCAGTAAGATTAAGGAATCGGCTCTGATTGGTTCGGCTGGTAGTTCGGTTTTGAGGATTTCTACTTCTGTGAATTCCTCATTTGGTAGTAACCAGCGCACGAAACTGGCTGGATTTTGGGAGGCTATGTATTTACAGGTGTTGTCGTAGGTCAAGGTTTTTGTTTTGCGTAATAGATTTGAATTTTTTACTTGTCGATCGCTTGCAATAAATCCACACCGCATCAGATAATAAAAAGGTGGGCATTGCCCACCCTACTTTTAACTCAGCTTTAAGGCACTTACTGGTACTTCATCCCAAGAATTAACCGTCCGCAAGCGAGCGACCCAACCTTCCGATTTCTGAATTTCTGTTAAATTCTTCTCGAAAGATTCGTGGCAATCTTTCGCTTGTTGTTCATCACAGGTAGCAATACAAGAATAAATCAGACCGGATGGATCGATTTGTTCGTTCACCCAAATAATCATGAAGCTTTCCTCCTCGACTTTCAAAAGCAAGCTCAAAATACTATTATTTATGAATCGCTGACAAGCTGGCTCGCTTCTTTTGCTGCTAAATTGGTGAGAGAATCGCCAGTAACGCGACAAATGCGCCAGTCTGGTAGGACAGCAGCACCCATGCGCTGATAAAATGCGATCGCAGGTTCGTTCCAATCCAAAACAGCCCACTCCATCCTTCCGCAACCGCGAGAAACTGCTAACTTAGCAACATGGGTAAGCAACGTCTTCCCGATACCGCGTCCCCGATATTCCGGTAAAACGAATAAATCCTCCAAATAAATGCCCGGTTTCGTTAAAAATGTGGAATAGTTATGAAAAAATAAGGCAAAGCCAACAGTTTCTCCACTTAACTCTGCCAGAATAGCTTCCACGTAAGGTCGCTCACCAAATAAATGGGATTCCAGAGATTCGATATTACCCACAACGGCGTGAGATAGCTTTTCGTATTCCGCAAGCGCTTTAATTAGATGAAACAGCGTTGGGACATCTGCTGGCGTAGCCGATCGCACTATTAATTCAGAAACCATCGAGCGATTTTAAACCTTAAATAATTGTCATTCATTTTAGCGGACTAGGTGTACTTATTTTGATAACTACACTCAATCTCTGTATTTGGTAGCAATTGAGCTAATTTTGCCGTTTCAGATGTTGACAGACAATTACGAGATAGGTTCAAACTTTTCAGGTTTTTCATTTGTCCTAGCGTTTTGGGTATGTGGCGAATCCGGTTGCCGTATAAATTGAGATTTTCTAATTGGGTAAGTTGACATATATTTGCGGGGATTTTTGTAAGACTCGCGCAACTAACTGTTAACTCTTTCAAATTTTTCAATTGCATTATTCCTGGCGAAAGTTCTTGCAATGTGTAGCATCCTATTTTTAGAGATTGCAGAGAATTCGCTAGCTTGGCAATATCCGACGGTATGACTATGTTTCTGTTAGTATCAAATTCCAAATACTCCAAGTTCGGTAACTCGCAAAAAGCCGATGGCAAATTTATTGGTTCTTCGTAGTTGTGATGCTCGTTTTGATAATATTTGTAAGTAAGCAGCTTGAGATTTTGTAAATCTTTAAAACTAGAGGGTACGGTGTCAAGATGAGTATTAGTTGCCAGCAACAACTCTTCCAATGCAGAAATTTTACCGATTTCAGGGGGAAGTTCAGCAATATTGCTGGCCGTGATGTACAATTTTTTTAAGCTGGTTAAACGGCAAAGCGAAACCGGAAATTTTGTTAAGTTTTCATGCCCTAAACATAGTTCTTCAAGTAAAGTTAGTTTGCCAATGCGATCGCATATTTCTGCTAACGGATTCTCCCGCAGATCCAACTTGCGAAGTTGAGTCAGATTGCAGATAGCATCTGGGATGCGATCGAGATAATTGCCTACTAAATACAACTCTTGCAAATTAGACAGCCGACCTAACTCTTCTGGTAAATCCTTCAGGTTATTATAATTAAGATTTAAACTTTCTAATTGAGTGAGTTCGCCAATTTCTGGCGGTAAGGTATCGATGCGATCGCTATACAATGATAAGTATTTAGTTTCTTGGGGATTTTGAAGCGCCTCTTGAAAAGCTTTTACTTGGCTGGCGCTGCGATTGCGCCGAAAATCCAGCATTTTACGCAGTGCATTTCTGCCAAGCGCCTCATAAGCCAAATCGAGCAATTCGCAAGTAATATCCGCAAATTCATGGTAAATCCAGAGGTCTTTACCGAGTTTGAGCGCTGTCCCCGGATATCCTTCCTGCAACGCTTGGAGAGCTTCTTTTCTGTATTCTGCTACTTCCCATTCCGAGGGTTTGTAATTCCAAATTTGGAATTTATCTTCTCCAGCCAAAGGTCTATATAAATGAACGGGTACGACAATACCCATATAATCTCTCGTCTTGGCAATGATGGCGCGTTGCACATAATATTTTTCCGTATAGGCTGCACCCATTTCGGGTCTGTCTGCTGTATCGTATCGCCGTAAAATTTCCCTGATTTCATCCAGTTCTTTCAGACTAGCTTCGTTTTCTTCTCGGTAATCTGAATAATGAACTAATTCTTCTAAAGTATTCTCGTAAAATTGTTCTAGATGATACCTAACTGTTTCAAATAAATTATTGCCGCTAACATTTATTTCAAAAGCGTCTCTGGCGTAGTAATAAGCTACTTGAAATACAGGATTGTTCGGGTCGTCAATGTAGTATCCCCAGTGCAATCCGTCTGTGTGTCCGCGCAGCATTGTAAAAAATTCCGGCGGGTCATAGTAATATCTGGAATCCTCGATCGGGTTAAAATTATCTGGATCGAAATCATCTTGAAAAATATCAAATACCTCTGCTAGCGATATCGATAGAGTAGAACACAATCCACCGATCGCATCTTCAGGTAGTTCTTGGGTAAATTCCCAGAAGCTAAAAAAGCTGTCAGGAAATTCAAAGCCATATATTTCGGTAAGGTATTTTTTTTTGTCTTTAATTTTAGGCATTTTCAAGTGGCGGTCAGCAGTCAGTTGTCAGCGGTCAAAAGTCGATCGTTCAAATGACAGCTAACTACTAACTACTGACAACTGACCGGTGACAACTAACTATTATGCCATCACTTCAGCCAACTTTTCAATTTTTGGGCAATTTGGGGACGCCGCAATTTTCGCATTGCTTTACTTTGAATTTGACGCACTCTTTCGCGGGAGAGATTGTACAAACTACCGACTTCTTCTAACGTACAGGGTTCGCTTGTTGTTAGACCGTACCGCAAAGAGATGACATCTTTTTCTCTTGGGGTCAGAACGTCGCCCAATACATCCCAAATTTCCTGACGCATCATCGCATCGCTCATCATTTCTTCGGGAGACATACTGTCACTATCTTCCAGCAGATCTACCAGTTCTGTATCTTCTTCCCTACCCACTCTATGGTTGAGCGAAAGCGATCGCCTACGTAACTGCTGTAACTGACGCAGGTGTTCCGGTGAAATTTCTAACGCCTCTGCCATCTCCACTTCCGTGGGATTGCGGTGGAGCTTTTGCTTGAGATCTCGCTGGACTTTTTTAAGTTTATTCAATTTTTCGACAATATGAATAGGCAAGCGCACTGTTCGCGCATCGTTGGCGATCGCTCTTGTGATTGCTTGGCGAATCCACCAATAAGCGTATGTAGAAAACTTATAACCTTTGTCGGGATCGAATTTTTCTGTAGCGCGATTCAATCCCATCGCCCCTTCTTGAATCAAATCCAGGAATTGCACCCCCCGATTCAAATATCGCTTGGCGATCGAAACTACCAACCGCAGATTAGAGCGAATCATCTTCCGTTTCGCTACCCTACCTTGATAAAGGCGATTTTCCAGTTGGCGTTCCGTCAATCCCACCGCCGCCGCCACTTCTCCGCTGGACGGCTGTCTGCCCCATTCGGCTTGCAAGTGTTTTTGGAATTCCTCCATTTTTACCAGAAATTGCACGCGACGCGCCAATTCTACCTCTTCTTTTGGTTTCAGTAGCGGGTAACGCGCCATTTCCTTAAAAAACGCTCCCACCGCGTCATCCGAATTCATTTTCCGATATCCGCTTAAGCGAGTTTCCACCAAATCTTCCGAATATCCATCTTCCAATACAGCCTCTTGCACTTCCTCCTCGACTAAATTTTCTTCCTCCAATTCCAGATTTGGATCGATCGTATAATCGGAATCGCCCGATAATGGCAAAATTTCCTTGGTATCCAACTCAGAAATATTCATAGCTAGGTCTGGTTCGTGTTTTGATAAAGTCACAGCCTGAAAACCCCTGTTTTGTTTATAAACGTCATTGCACCTGCTTAAATTGCCCCGTCATTTTGTTTCAAGCTAAACGGAACTTTTTTAAAAAATTAAGTATTTTTACTTGCCTTAACTCGGTTAATATAATTACTTGGCTGATAGCTTTTTTACGTATTGATACTGCCATCGCGAGTCAGGGGAGAAAGGATATCTTTCTAGGGTATCCCAAAATAATTTTTTCATTGTTTCGCCAGCTACAAAAATCCTGAAATATCGTGTGTTTTGGGGATCTGGCGAGGAAAAGTTATTCGCCTAAAACCAAATACCTACCAAACTCATCAATTTTATTAATTTTTTAGCTTCTGTGTCTATTTATAGCAGCATGGCAGTAAAAGTCCTCTGCCGGAAGTTGATTGTTTATAACATTAGTCATAGCGCCAGCATCCTTAAAGTTTTGCTAAATTTTTTGACTGTAATCACAGCATCTCATATACTTAAAAACTTTACTCTCTACCGACAGATGTAAAACAGGTATGATGCTTGAGATGGAACTGTATCGAGCGATTATTAAGTATCCTTCGTAACTCTTCCTCCTGTCGGTTGATTTCTTTGAAAGTATCCTCTCTTGAGAGTGGGTTGGGGTCGCGAAATGCTTTTACCTAAAAGCAGCGGATTTAATATGAATGCCCGGTATCTTGCGTATAGCCTGTGATTTTTTTGTTTTTCATATTTCAACAATCCTTTCTGGAAATTTTTTGAGCCTCAGTCAAAGATTTGAGTTTCATATCCAGCTAAAATAAACAAGTCAACAACAAATTGACGCTTACTTGCGCCAGATGACGAATATCCTGAGTATCTTGTTGCAGTTTGCTCACTTTTACTCATAATTTCTTAAACTAGAGAAAGATTTTGCTGTTTGCAGTCATCCATCGGTGCAAAAAGGAGTTTTTAACTCCAAGACTTTTTAAAGCTGGATATTTCGTCGTATGTCTACTCCCAGTTGGATTTTGTCAGAGCCAATATTGGCTGAGCCTGCGGCTTCCTACGACACAAACTCGCATTCATCGCGGTGGATCGAGGTACTGGTAGATTGTCCGGGTACGCAGTCAGAAGCCCAGGAGCGAGAAAACGTTCCTGCACAGAAGCTATACACATATAGATTGCCCCCCGATTTAGATGTAAATCCTGGAGATATTTTGAGTGTGCCGTTTGGGGCGCAGCAAGTAGGCGCGATCGCCATCCGTCTGCTCGATCGACTTCCCTCAGATTTGGCATCCGATCGAATTCGCGATGTTGAAGATGTCGTCGCTAAGAGTTTTTTTCCTCCCGGTTACTGGAATTTACTGAATCGACTTTCTCAGTATTATTACACACCCCTGATGCAAGCGATCAAAGTAGCCCTACCTCCCGGACTGCTTTCCCGCTCTTCTCGTCGCATTCGCCTCAAGCCAGAAGCAATTCCCGCAGATGCCGACATCTTCCTCACTCCAACTGCCCGTCAGATTCTGGAACTGCTGCAAGCTTCAAAAACAGGAGACTACACCTGGCAATACATCAACCGACAAGTCAGGGTAGCACAGCGCGGACTGCGGGAATTACGCAGACGCGGTTGGGTAGAAAGCTATTTAGAAGCACCCAGACACACTCAACCGAAGTTGAAGCAAGCTGTGACTCTAGTTGGCTCTGAAACCGGACTAGACCTCACCCCTCGTCAACAGGAAATTTTGGCAGTATTGCAGCGTCAGGGAGGTGAATTGTGGCTGAGCGAATTGGTGGAAACCTGTAAAACCACTCCCTCCACGATCAAAACATTGCAGGAAAAAGGCTACGTCGTCATCCAAGAGAGGGAAGTTTTGCGGAAATTATCCGAACCTGCGGTAGCGGAAGATCGACCCAAAGCTCTCACTCAAGCACAAGCAACTGCTTTAGAGACAATCAATAACTTAAGTGGATTTGCGGAAGTACTGCTGCACGGAATCACCGGATCTGGAAAGACAGAGGTGTATCTGCAAGTGATCGCACCCATCCTAGAACGCGGACTCTCCGCCCTCGTTCTAGTACCGGAAATCGGCCTCACACCCCAGCTAACTGACAGATTTCGGGCTCGTTTCGGCGAAAGAGTTTGCGTTTACCACAGCGCCTTATCGGAAGGAGAGCGCTACGACACCTGGCGGCAAATGCTCACTGGAGAACCGCAAATCATCATCGGGACGCGCTCTGCCGTATTCGCCCCTTTGCCCAAACTCGGTCTGATTATATTAGATGAAGAACACGACTCCAGCTTCAAGCAAGATAGCCCAGCCCCCACTTACCACGCCCGTACTGTAGCTTTGTGGCGTGCAGAATTAATCGATTGTCCTTTAATTTTAGGTTCTGCTACTCCCTCTCTGGAAAGTTGGGTAGAGGTGAGAGGAGCTCTTGAGCTCTTGAGCGGGGGAGAAAATTCTCGATCGCCAAATACTTATTACTTGTCATTACCGGAGAGAATTCAATCGCGACCTCTACCGCCTGTGGAAGTTGTCGATATGCGCCAAGAGTTGCGGGAGGGAAATCGATCGATTTTTAGTCGATCGCTTCAAGATGCTCTGCAACAATTGCAGTCAGAACGCAAACAGGGAATTCTCTTCATCCATCGGCGCGGACACAGCACTTTTGTCTCGTGTCGCAGTTGCGGGTATGTGATTGAGTGTCCTAACTGCGATGTTTCTCTCGCTTATCACCATACCGAAGATAGAGCGCCAGAACTGCTGAGGTGTCACTACTGTAACTTTATTACCGCTCATCCCCGCCACTGTCCCGAATGCAGTTCTCCTTATTTAAAATTTTTCGGTAGCGGTACTCAGCGAGTGGAAGAGGAATTGAAAAAGCAGTTTCCGCAGTTGCGCGTCATCCGTTTCGATAGCGATACCACACGTACCAAAGGTTCGCATCGCACTTTATTATCGCGGTTTGCCAATCGGGAAGCTGACTTGCTGGTAGGAACGCAAATGCTCACCAAAGGTTTGGATTTACCGCAGGTGACATTGGTGGGTATTGTAGCGGCAGATGGATTACTGTATTTTGCAGATTATCGAGCATCCGAGAGAGCATTTCAAACTTTGACTCAAGTGGCAGGTCGTGCCGGTCGCGGCGACGATCCCGGTCGGGTGATTTTGCAAACTTACACTCCCGAACACGCTGTAATTCGATCAGTGCGACTTCACGACTACAATGCTTTTTCCCAAGCGGAATTACTACAACGATCGACAAATAATTATCCGCCTTACGGTAGATTAATTTTGTTGCGCTTGAGTAGTATTGATGCTGCCGAAGTTGAGGAAACTGCGGAACTTGTCGCCGCTGAATTGCGTCCTTCAGATGACAGGCAAGATGCCTGTTCCACAAGTTATGACATCTTAGGCCCAGCGCCTGCCAGTATCTTGCGAGTGGCAAATCGCTATCGATGGCAGATTTTGCTCAAGTTTTCCAGCGGAACTCTACCGGAATTGCCAGATTGGAGTTTGGTGCGATCGCTCTGTCCCCCCGGTGTCAGCTTGACGATCGATGTAGATCCCCTCAATTTCATCTAAAGCGGCAATGGGTGGGCATTGCCCGCCCTAAACTTAGTCATAACATCCGTATTCTTAAGTGCGATACTGACGATTTTCCAGAGTGGGGAAGAGGGAATAGCTAATGGTAAGGCAATTTTTCCTATTTAATCTGGGTAACGATTAATAACAGACCTGATTATTCCGTAAAAACTCGTTACTTTCGCCCATTTAAATCAGACAATTTAGACTATGGATATTATGGCTAAGTTTTCATCACTTACTTATTGACCTGCAAATATACGCATAACCTTACAACATTACAACGCTAAAATTCGATCGTATCTTTATAAATAAAGCTAGCTTCTCCTCTTTTTTCTTCATGATTTAATCGCTAATCTATTCACATAACTCAGATAAAACAAAACGAAAGGGGCGAAGCAATGAAAATTTCTAAACTATCCAATTTATTCAAGGTTGCAGCTACAGCTATCGGTGTCCTATCTGTGAGCGGACAAGCAGCCCATGCCTTCGACTTAGCACCGGGAACTTCATTTAGTCAAACTTTTGAGTGTTGGAACGACTCTGTCGGTCTTGTCACGGGAAAAAACCCCACCGATGCTAACGGCTGGCAGTATGCGATCGATTCAAACACAGATGGAGCAAATGGCCGCTACGGAATAGGCTCTGCTCCAGGCCAAACAAATCCTTTTGATTTCTCTGGTATAGCTATCAAGCAAACTGCTACCAGCGTAATCGTAGCCATTAACAGCAATATGCCATTGGCAGGTACTCTTGATGACGGCCACCTCATCGGTTATGGTGACTTGTTCTTCACTATGCCCGGTCAAAACTTTGCACAAGCCATGCAAAGCGGGAATTTGTACGGCATCCACTTTGCTTCGGCAAATCATTCGGGAGTACAACAACTTGGTGTTTACAGTAACGTTCAGGCCAAGACAGTTACCGATCTTGTAGATGGCTATACCAGCAGTTATGGCGGTGTGACACGCTATGAAAATGATATCAAAAGTCTTCGCGGTACGCCTAGCCACGGTGATTTAACCAGTAGCTACTTTACTAATAACGGCCAGAATCTAAATTTCGACCTTAACGCCATCAAATCTGGAACTTATTTTAGGGACATTTCTTTCCTCGCACAGGGTACTGTAACCCAGGATTTACTCGCTACTGGTTATGATACTACCAAATTCAAAGGTACCCAAACTATTGCCTTCCAGTTCAACAAGTCTGTAGTTACCCCAACCGCATCCGTACCCGAACCCTCTACCCTCTTGGCTTTGGGATCTATCGGCTTAGCTCTAGCTGCCAGCAAGTCGCGTAAGCAAACTGCAAATGCTCACAAAGCATAAGGATTTTATATTAGCGATTAGGTTGCATCTACTATGAGGGTTTTTGAGGGTATTCTCAAAAATGTATGCCAATATTGCATACAGTTGCGTGTGATAGTGGGTTAAGATACGGGAAGCTGATGATTGGCCCAAATGCCTGAAGTTATTGCCCGTACTAACCCACCCTAAGATTCGCTCGCTATTATCGCTACATTGATAAGAAAAATTTTGTTTGCTTTACCGATACAAAAAATAAGGCAATTGATGACGATCTAACGAACCGTCAGAATCATAGCGAATAGCTTCTTGATACTCCGCACTTGCTGCTGTTATTTGACCTTGTTCTTGAAGAGCCAACCCTAAATTATTGTGTGCTAGCACTAACTTCGGGTTGATACGGATAGCTTCTCGGTACGCAGCGATCGCTTCATCTAACTTATCCGCTTCGCGCCAAATATTACCTATAGCAACATGAGCTTCCGTGAATTTGGGATTGATGCGAATCGCCTCCTTAAAAGCTGCGATCGCAGCGTCGTGACTGTCTTGAGCCGATAAAACTAATCCCAAATTATAGAATATATTTTCATTGTTAGGTTCCATTTGACTAGCCGTTTGTAACTGATAAACTGCCTCCTCTAGATATCCTTGCTCGGCTAAAGCTACCCCTATATTATTGTGAGCTTCTACCCAGTCAATCTCCAGATCGATCGCTTGTTGGTACTCGGATATAGCTTCTACCCGCTTACCTTGCTTGTACAATATTAACCCCAATTTATAGAGGGCTCCTACCATATTAGGAGATAAGTTAATCGCTTGCTCGTATTCAGGCTGCGCTTCATCTAACTTGCCTTGTTCATCTAAAAGTATTCCCAATGTATAATGAGCGGGTGCATAATTTGGGTCTTCTTCAATAGCTTTTTGAAAAGCTTCTTTTGCACCATCAATATTTTTTTGCTCGTATAAAATCACGCCTTTGTAAAAGTAAGCGATCGCATTTTCCTGTAATGCCAATCCATCTTCAATGACTTGATTCGCTGCCTGTATATTACCCGAATCTTGCTCGACAAGCGCCAGACCAAGTTTAGCTTCTTGTAAGTTGGAATTTAAAACTAAGGCTTTTTGATACGCTTGACGAGCCGCGATCGGATCTCCCAAGCGGCGATATGCTTCTCCCAGATTAATGTAGGCGTTTACATCTGTAGCATTTTTCTGGATTTGGGACTGATAGCAAAGAATTTTTTGCTGTAGATGTTCCTTTTTTTTAACGCTGACAACAGCTTTTTTCAAAACATCATAGGATGGTTCTTCCAGCAATATATTGGTACAATCAGTTATTGCTTGAGTAATGTTATTGTCTGTCGAACTCGATGCTTTAAACTTATGAATAATCTTATAAGCCACCAAACCGCTAACACATAACAGTGCAAAAAAAGCGATGGCGACAAATTTTGGCATCTTCTTAAATCGACTCTCTTCGGATTTGGCTATTTGCAATCCTGTGGACTGAGGAGATTCTTCAAAACGAGAGGAGTTTTTGGACTTAAATAGTTTAAGCACGGCGATTAGACACAGCTAGGACATTTGGGCTTTGAGAGGAATAGCAGCGATCGTTTCCACTCTAACCCAAATGTTCTGACGAGTATCAACAAGGTAGAAGGGTAGCGGAAGTACTTCTCAAGCCTCCCGCTGCTTTCCGCAGTTACAGCAAATCAGTCATAAATTAGACATCTCCTCCAAAAGGATCTCAAAGGGCAGGCAGGATAGGATGCCTACCCCACAAGAATTTTTGGAGAGGTCTATTAGCGGAAGCTTCAGCAAAATCAAGCTTCCGACGATATCGCTGTCGAATATTCACTACCCAATAGAGATCGCGTTATCACAGTGCGATTGGTTCCGACCCGTTGTATGATGCGATCGATCTGCTCGGCTCGATCTGTTTTTCCCTGCGATTTAAACAGATCTCGCGCTCTCTTAAAAGCTTCTAAAGCCTCGCGTCGCTGCCCGGATCTAGAAAAAATCAGCCCCAAATTAGCATAAGCTTCGGCAAACTCAGGCTGAATCCGAATTGCTTCGCGCCACTGCGCGATCGCACCATCTCGATCGCCTTGCTGTGCCAGTACATTTCCTAAGTTATAGTAAGCTTTGGCATAAGTAGGATTAATTTGAATTGCTTGTTTGTATTGCGCTTGTGCATCTGGTAGTTCGCCTTGCTGTGCCAGTGCATTGCCTAAGTTATAGTATGCTTCTGCCAGATTTGGTTGGAGTAAAATAGCTTCCCGATAGGCAGAGATCGCTTCTGGCTGTTTCCCCAAACCTGCCAAAGCTGCGCCCAAGTTTAGGTGGGCAAAGGCTAAGCTGGGATTGAGGCGGATCGCTTCTTGGTATTTAGCGATCGCTTCTTCCAATTTGCCTTGCTGTTGCAGCGTCACTCCCTCGTTGTAGAGAGTCTCTGCTTGCTTAAGCTGTTCGGAGGGTTTTTCGGCAGCGCTAGTGTTGTGATTGTTCTCGAAACCGATGGCAACAAAAGCATGAAATCTACCACTATTGCCCAAATCTTGTGCAGGTAGGGCAAAAACGGGCGAACTCAGTCCAATTCCAGCCATAGTAGCAAGCAGCAGCTGAATCGACGCATAATTTTTTCTAGGCATAGGCATTTATTGAAGATATCTTTCCGGAATACTACCTTAGTTTTCCCAAAATGAAACGGCTGGAAACTTTAGTAAATCTAATATTTATCGGCTAACAGTTCTAGTAGTACCAATCCTTTGTGGATGGGCGAGACTGCCGCTTGAGTGCGATCGCGCACTTCTAGCTTTTGTAAAATAGTGTGAACGCAAAACCCAGCTGTGCCGATCGGAATAGAGAGGATCGGCTAGGTTACTCTTAAAGGTGGCGCGAATTTCTCGTGTACCGATGCGATCCCAGGACGACACTCCCACCGCCACAGAAAGCAGTGCCAACATTTTGGTAACTACATCAATGCCCTAGACTCTAATTTGCGCTCAAGCTGCTATTTCTCTGGAAAATACCCGACTTTATCAAAGTTCTCAGAAATATGCCCAACAGTTAGAGCGATCGTTTGCTGAATTGAGTGCAAGTAACTCTCGGTTTGAGAAACTTGTAGATAACGTTCCTGGGGTTGTTTATCAATTTCAGATATCTGCTGATGGTGCAAGCTCTCTAACGTATATCAGTGCAGAATGTTATGAATTATACGAGTTCGAGCCAGAGCAAGCGATCGCTAATCAGCAGTTCATCTCAGAGATGATACACCCAGATGATATGGTTTCTTTTCAGCAATCTAGCACTGACGCGGTTCAAACTTTATCTCCTTGGCAATGGTCAGGTCGAATTGTCACCCCATTTCGCATTGTTAAATGGATATATGGAGAAGCTCTAATAGAAAAAAAAGCCAATGGTACTTTAGTTCGGGATGGATTAATTTTGGATATTAGCGATCGCAAACTTGCGGAACTTGCCTTACAACAAAAATCACAAGATTTAGCACAAGCATTAAGCGATTTACAAAACGCTCAATTACAAATAGTCCATTGTGGTAGAAAAGCATGGTGGAAAAATCGAAGTAAATTCTGTCCCCGGACAAGGAACTGAATTCGCGATCTGGTTACCAATTGGAGGATAAGATCGCTCCCAAAGCGAGTTTTTAAGATTCCAGGCTAACGATATTGCCAAGCGATCGCCCGCAAATCCCAAAAGTATCATATTACGCAAGTAGGAATAGGGCAACCCCAGAAATATGGTGGGGAAATATTCGGGCAGGGTTCCCTCCTCCATAAATTAGTCAGACTTCTCAAAAATGTGGATTTGCACCTCATCGCCACAGACAAAGCAAAATCTAAATAATTTTAGATTTTAGATTTTAGATTGAGTTTACAATTTGAAATCTGAAATCTAAAATTTGAAATCTAATGACTCGCGTAATAGGCTTAATCAGCGGGACATCAGTAGATGGTATTGATGCCGCATTGGTAGAAATTTCCGGTACGGATATCGATCTAAAAGTCGAGCTTATAGCTGGGGAAACCTATCCCTACCCATCCGATCTCAGAGAAAAAATTTTAGCTGTCTGCGGTGGGGCAGCTATTTCAATGGCAGAATTCGCAGCACTGGATGATGCGATCGGCCTATCCTTCGCGCAAGCCGCCTTAGCTATTCAATCTAACCGCACCCCAGCCCAGCTCATCGGCACCCACGGACAAACAGTCTACCATCGTCCACCTTCTAGGAGCGGGGGAAAATCTAATTATTTAAAAGATTCCCCCCTTGGATATAGCCTGCAATTAGGGCGAGGAGAACTAATTGCCCAAGTTACGGATATTACCACTGTAAATAACTTTCGGGTAGCCGACATTGCTGCTGGTGGTGAAGGTGCCCCCCTAGTTTCCCGTATAGACGCCTTTCTTCTGAGTCATCCGACCGAAAATCGGTGCGTTCAAAACATCGGCGGTATCGGTAACGTAACTTACTTACCCGCTCGTCAGAGTAACTGGCTCTCTCAAGTGCGCGGCTGGGATACTGGCCCCGGAAACGCCCTTTTAGACCTGGCAGTGCAGTATCTCACCGGCGGGAGCAAAACCTATGACAAAGACGGTGCTTGGGCAGCTTCTGGCACGATCTGTATTCCCTTAGTACGGCAATGGCTTCAGCATGAATTTTTCCGGCAACCGCCGCCCAAATCTACAGGTAGAGAGCTATTTGGGGCGGACTTTTTACGTACCTGTTTGGCAGATGCGGAAAATTACTTGCTCAGTTCGGCTGACCTGCTAGCCACCCTAACGGAACTCACAGCAGCTTCGATCGCAGACAGTTATCGCAGATTCTTACCCCAAATGCCAGATACGGTATTGTTATGTGGTGGAGGCAGTCGCAATCTTTACCTAAAAAACCGACTGCAAACCCATCTCTCAGGAGATCCGGAACAATCTTCTGCCTCGTCTATCTCGGTTTTGACAACAGATGAAGTTGGTTTGAACGCCGACTATAAAGAAGCGATCGCCTTTGCAATTTTAGCCTACTGGCGACATTTAGGTATTCCCGGTAATCTTAAGCAAGTAACTGGTGCCCAAAAAGACGTACTTCTCGGAGAAATTAAATCTGTGATAGCGCCGTAGCGTGTTAGCATAGAGCTTGCGATCGGACAGTGAGCGATCGATACAAGGAATAGGGGCGTGGCTCACACCTTTTTAATTGAGGCAGGGCGTTGGAGATTGCAGGGAAACTGGCTTGAGCGCAACGGTATGCCGATAGCTGTTAAAGGATTAACTCTAGTGGCATGGAGTCGCGACAACTGGTTCACAATGGTAACCAAATTGATGTTTCCAGAGAGCGATCGGGAAGAAATTGCCCTGCAATACCGAGGTCGTTTGGATGCTGGCGAACGCCAGTACACTTTTGTGCTACAACACAGTTTGCTAGGGCGAGTGGAGGGTGAAGGCTGGGTTGCACCAGAATCGATCGTGCAGCGCTACTGGGTGCTGGGCGATCGCCAGCGCCGCAGTGGTTTTGAAACTCTGCACCGACTTACGGAAAACCAATACTATATCTCCAGCAGTATTTTGGCAGGTCATTACCTAACCAGCACAATGGAAGCACTCTTGGAGCGTCAGCCAGAATAGAATTATCCTTGAATAGTAGATCTTAGTTGTTCGTTCAACTGAGTTGCACGCATAGCTGTAAGGTTTAGCACGCAGACAGAAGTTAAATTTGACTTCTCGTTTGAAACTTTATAGGCAAACCTTAGCAATTGAGAAGGAGGTTTCCCCCCTCGCTGCCTCAGCTTGGGGTCTCGGAAAAGTAAGGGTTGCATCATTTGCCAGTATAGTTTCGCATCTTGCGGTTGGCCGATGATTCACGCCCTTTTTTTCCATCTCAGGCGTGGGAGTAACATTCTGCATAAATTCCCCTGGCAACCCTGTTGTGGAACAACTCTCGGCACTCATATTACATTAATGCTCCTTCTGTAGGTGGAGCTTCACCAAAATGACAGATCCGAACATTGGTCGCTTACTTGACAATCGCTATCATCTGGTAGAGCTGATAGGGACAGGGGCTATGGGTCGGGTTTATCGCGCTAAAGATGTTTTACTAGGAGGCGTACCCGTCGCAGTCAAGTTTCTCTCCCTAACAATTCAAAATCAGAAATTGCGGTTGCAGGAGCGCTTTGAGCGAGAAGCGAAAACCTGTGCTTTGTTAGGCCAAAAAAGTCTCCATATTGTTAGAGTCATGGATTATGGCGTGGACGAGAATAAAACTCCCTTCTACGTCATGGAATATCTCCAGGGAGAAAGTCTCAGTGAGATAGTTCGCTCCCGCCCTCTTGCTCTACCTAAATTTATAGCTTTAGCACGCCAAATTTGTTTGGGATTGCAGTGCGCTCACGAGGGTATCCCTGTAGATGGCGAAATCTGCCCGATTATCCATCGAGATATAAAACCCAGTAATATCTTAGTGGTTCAAGACGCCAGTCTCGGACAGTTAGCCAAGATTCTTGACTTTGGGATTGCCAAACTGCGTCAGGCAGACAGCGATCAAACTAACTATTATTTGGGAACCTTGGCCTATTCATCCCCCGAACAAATGGAAGGCAAGGAACTTGACAACCGCTCGGATATTTACAGTCTAGGCGTGTTGTTGTTTGAAATGCTCACAGGGAAAATGCCCCTACAAGCAGAAACCCACTCGTTTGGGGGTTGGTATAAAGTCCATCACTTCCAGCAACCGAGAGCTTTTGAACACACCAATCCTACCTTGAAACTGCCCAAAGCGCTGGAAAACTTGGTGATGAGCTGCTTGGCAAAAGAACCGGTCGATCGTCCCCAGAATGTTGGTGAAATCATCAAGGCGTTGGAACCTCTAGAGCAACGATACAGCACTGGTAGGCAGCTCGGTCAGCGCATTGAATCAACCCTGGCTAACGTTCCCCTAACAACGGAATCAAGCACTCATCTGGTACCAGTACCATCAAAACCCCAGCCAGCAGCAGCACCATCAAAACCCCAGTCAGCAGCAGCACCATCAAAACCTCAGCCAGCAGCAGTACCATCAAAACCCCAGCCACCGCCTGCCCTTGATGAAATTGAGCGAATAGTTCGACAGCAATCCTGGCCAAACAACAAACCGATCGCCGAGATTGTCTTTGCTCATTCTTTGTCCACCAACCAAGAAAATCTGGCGACGTTATGGGTGATGTTAAAAAAAGAAGATATTCAGAAGCGTCATATTTGTAAGCGCTACAATCAATTCTTATTTTTAATGTCTCCCCATCCCATGCTGCTATGGATTACCGCACTCTATACTCGCGAAGCCGGCCCAAAGTGGTTGCGCTGCTACTTAGATATGAAGACTGCCCAAGGTGAAGAAATGACAAGGCTTTTAGGGGAAACAGGTCGTTACTGGGTGTTGTTATTTGCCTTGGAGGAACCCAAGCACTGTATGCACGCTATGAGCGTTAGGATAGCTCCCTCTCAATGTCAATTACTACAACAGTGGGTCAAAACCAGTCAAACATTAATATCCGTGGGCTCTCCCAAAATGAGTAAAGAGTTGCTCCATGCCCAATTTGAGAAAATTAAGCCTCAGATTATTGCGAAATTAGAAGCTAATTCTTCGCTAGGCCAGTAGCATATGATGCTTGCCTATATATTTTTGGGTAACAGAGGTAGCGCTGCGATCTTCGATCGGCACTACCTCTAAAATTTTTGTTCGCAAATTATCTAACTGGGTCTAGGCTCTAGGCAAAGAATAGCCTCGAATCAACGCTTAGCAGAATTAATAACGTCCTAGCAACCAAAATAAACCCCATTTGTTGGGAATATTTTACCGATACTCTAGCAACAAATAAATATTTTTCATCTTTATTAACAATTCCAGCATTGATAACTGTCGATGTTTCTCTCGATTGACTATAAGAAACGAAACAACATCCACGTCATCTCAAAATTTGGAGCTGGTTAACTGCTGTGTTTAAACCCACACCAGTCCACGAACAAAGGTCATAAACCAATAGAGTTGACGCCCCAGCATCCCCAGCTTCTTTCCCCCTCGGAACAAAGCAAGAGAAGGAGGTCGCCCACTGCGACATCAGCAAGCTCTACTCAAAGTGAGGGTTTGATTCCAAGCCCCATTGGTGCTTCAAAAGATTCTGATAGGTCGCTTCGCGCACCATCATTTGTTCGTAGAGCTTGACTAAAAAGTCTTGTGCTTGCTCCAAGTTCATTTTTTCAACTTGGGTCTTAAAGGAAAAGATGCTGAATTGTTGTTCGAGAGACAGTTCGATGGGTGAATTCATAAGTAACTCCTACAAAAGATATAGTGCGGACTTATGGTTTGCAAATACCTCTACCAGGGAGGTTGGGACATAACCGTTGCGGTTATTAAGTCTATATTACAAAAGATAACAATTATTTGACAAATTGCACATACCTCCCAAGTTGGTAGTTCTAGATCCATAAGATAGATATGTCGCTCCGGAAGTTCCATATCGCCTAATGGTATTTTTAGCAAGTTCTCAAATGAAAAATTGCTCAGCATGAACAAAAAGCTTAAGTAAAAATACCTAAGCTTTTGTATTTATTCTTTTAGGAATATCTATTAGTTCTACTTATTAGTAGAGGCTTCCATTGCCACAATCACTACAGTGATGTTGTCTCGACCACCTTGTTCTTTAGCTGCGTCTACGAGGTCGCAAGCTGCTTGTTCCCAGAGAGGGGACTGGAGGTAGGAAGAGATCGCTACATCAGTAAGTTCTTCAGTCAATCCATCGCTGCACAGCAAAAGCCGATCGCCCACTTCCACATCTAGGGATTGTATTTCTACCTGTGCTAAATCCTCGCGACCCACACACTGGGATAACATATGTCGCCAAGGATGAACTCTCGCTTGCGCTGGACTGAGGACGCCAGCTTTGAGCGCTCGAGCCACCCAAGTATGATCTTCAGTGATTTTCTCCAGCTTTGCGTCCCGCAGCCGATAGAGACGAGAATCACCCACATGAGCCGCCCAAGCTTCTTGTCGTCTAAACAGCACCACCACTGCTGTTGTGCCCATATCCGAGCGTTCCGGATGTTTTTGCTGATCTTGGACGATTGCCTGATTTGCCTTCCAGAAAGCTGCCTCCAGCAGTGCTGGCGACTTTTCCTCCGAATCCCAATGTTCGTTTAAGTAGGACTTAATCGCCTGGGTCGCAATCCAACTTGCTTCTTCACCCCCAGCGTGTCCGCCCATCCCATCTGCAACGATAAAAAATCGCCCATCGGGGTCAACATAGAAAGCATCCTGGTTCACCAGACGAACACGTCCGGGGTCAGAAAGACCCGTGAAGCGACTTTTCATAACTTAGTTACTATCATTAGAGAGGCAAGTATCAGAACATACGCTCGTATTTGTCCATCCGTCTAAGTAGGCGGAACAAAGCCACAGCTACTGTAGCCGCAATTATAGCAGCGATCGCAGCCAGCACTACTTTATTATTAACAAATAAGATCGTAGCTGACAGAGTAAAAGCGCTAATTATTAAAGCATAAGTCGTGCCCATCTGAGAGCTGCTGACCCGGCGGAGAATCCGGTCTGTCTCAGTCGAACGAACGCGCACGCGCAGATCGCCCCGCTCCAATTTTTCTAGAGTCTCCTCTATGCGGCGGGGTAAGCCCAAAGCGGTGCTACTAACCTGAGCCGCTTGACGACCTAGTTCTCCCAGTAGGCTGTTAGCGGGATCGAAACCATTTCCTTCGGTCATAAGCTGCATTGCAAAAGGTTTGGCAACTTCCATAAAATTGAATTCCGGGTCTAAACCTTTCCCCACACCTTCCAAGGTGGAAAAAGCTCGCATCACAAACGTGAAGGTAGCCGGGAAGCGAAACGGCTGGTCGTAAGCAATTTCATAAAGATCGTCCGTAATCGCCGCCACCGACTGATTTTCAAACGGCTTATCCATGAAATTATCCAGCATATACTGGATCGATCGCCGCACTGGCCCCATATCGTCCACAGGTGAGAGGGCCCCCAACTCTACCAGAGAGCTAACTACACGATCGGCATCTTTTTGGGCAATGCCGAACAGCGTCTCCATCAGCTGCTCGCGGATGTTGGACTTAATCTTACCCATCATACCGAAATCGTAGAAAATCAGCGCACCGTCTGGGCTAGCTGCAATATTGCCTGGGTGAGGATCGGCGTGAAAAAAGCCATCATTGAGGAGTTGTTGCAGGTAAGCTCTAGCACCCATTTGGGCTAAAGCTTTGCGATCTAAACCAGCCGTTTCCAGAGCTTCGTAATGACTGATTTTGATTCCTGGCAAGTATTCCAAAGTCAAAACTCGCGGTGAGGTGTAGCGCCAGTAGACGCGAGGCACCTTTACCCAATCTTGACCTCGAAAATTGCGCCGGAAAGTATCGGCATTGCGCCCTTCATTCAAATAATCGATTTCTTCCCAAAGAATGCGGCAGCACTCTTCGTAAATTCCCAACCAATCTCGACCGCGACCCCAATCAGGATGGTTTTGAAAGTAGCGGGTAATTCCCCTGAGAATTTCCAGATCGATCGTAAACAGCTTTACCAAACCCGGTCGCTGCACCTTCACTACCACTTCTTCACCCGAATGCAGCTGGGCTTTGTGTACCTGTCCCAAGCTAGCTGCTGCCAGGGGAATATGCTCAAAACTGCGGTAAAGTTCCGGTACTTTTTTCCCCAAGTCTTGTTCGATAATCGCCTCAGCTTGCTCGTACATAAAAGCGGGCACCTTATCTTGGAGTTTAGTTAGTTCCTCTACGTACTCGGCGGGGAACAAATCCGCACGAGTCGAGAACAACTGGCCGACTTTGATAAACGTTGGCCCCAAATCCAGAAAAGTTTCGCGAATCCAGATGGCTTGCTTTCTGCGCCTTACAGCTTTTTTGGCATCGGTCATCCCACCTGGATAGCTCCAAGGTTTACTGTCGAGCCACAGCTCGAACAGTAGGGTTAACACGAAAGCCCAAATGTCAAGAAAACGGCGATGACGAGAGTAATTTTCTCGATTCCAACGGTAGGCTTTGTCACTATAAGGTTTTCCTGTAGCCTGCGACCAGGCTATTTGCTTTGGGAAGGCAACACCTTCGGCGCGATCGCCCTTTTCAGGGGACGGACGACTTTTATATCGCTTCGGCATGACCGGATCATCAGACAGGGCAGACACTTCGGGTTTCCAAATTTAGAGACATTCACTGCTTTGAAAAACTTACCTAAATCTAACTAAACTTGTTAATTCGACTTAGTGTTTTCTTCCTGCTTCAACCAAGGATGTCGGCATCTTGTTGTCCGCAGGCGTTAAGTTCAGGTCGAGCCGACCTTACTTTTTCTTCAGGGGCACGATCCAAAATTATCGAGGCATTTAAATCCCTGTCCATAACGTCCTATGGGAGGCAGGAGCGATTGCAGAGGGTATTAGCCTCAATCTCTTCTACTATACAGGCGTTGCGCGATAAGGGTATTTACCCAGGGCCAGATTTGCCAACAAGAATCCCACGGTCGATCGCCGTGGGAGGGTGGCAAAAGATTTTTGGGAAGTTCGATCGAAATCTCAAACAGAACGACTGCGATAGCGTTGCAATTCTGACCGCATTTGAGCAATTTCTGCCCTCAGTTCGTCAATGGTAGCTTGCAGGTCTCCTGATGGGGAACCCAGACCCAGTGTCTCGTCGGCGTAGCGTGTGCCCTGCCCTGTTGGGGCAGTCGTGCGCCCCTGCATTGTGCTTTCTTGGGATCGATTAGCTCGTTCGATCGCTTGGAGTGTGAATTCTCGCAGACGCTCCCGTTGCTCGGCATCAAATTTGCCAAATTCGCTCACAGCGTTGGTAAGGGCTTGTTCTAGCTGTTCGTAGAGCGCTTCGGCAATAGCTCTGCCGACAAAAAAGGCATGAACCTGATTATTGCTCATCTTTTTTCCTAGCTGGAGACACTCGACATAGTTTGATGCTTTCTATCCGCCCAAATTATAGCTTGCTATGAGATGTCCTGCCTGAGTCCTAAGCAACAACTAAGGCTGTTGGGTTGATTCTGTAGATGGCGCTGCTCCCTCGGACGCAGGTATCGGCGGTAATGGCTGAACAACTGCGGGTGGTGGATCGGATGGCTCCTTTGCCGGTGCAGGTTCTGGGTTAGCTACAGTTGCCGCTGGGGTAGCCGCAGGTGAGGGCGCTACTTCTAGTCTGGAAACTCCTGTGGGATTCTCGACAGGAGTAGGATTGGGTGTAGCGACAGCAGGCTGTGCTGGCGCTTGGGGTGCTGGCAAAACGGCTGCTGGTGATGGTGCTGGCGCAGCAGTCGATTCGGGAGTTGGTGTTGGTTGAGGAGAGGCTTTAGAATTGACAGCCTGCGGCGATCGCACTCTCAATTTTGGTTTGTAACGTCGTGGCGCTGGTGTGGCTTTTTGCTCAACGGTTGGGATAGACGATCGAGTATGAGATCGAAAATTAGATCCAGAATTAGATTGAGAATTAGATGGCGATTTTTGCTGGGAGTTCGGTTCGGGAGTTGATGCGGGTGGCGCAGTCGGTGCAGCTGTGGGCCAGTTGTTGGTGGGAGGAAAAGATTGTTCTTCCTGCAAAATCGGTTTGCCAGAATTACCGAAGCGCAAGGTTAAGCCAAAACCGATACCGACGATCGCTCCTATTGCGGCTGTAATTGCAAACACTCGCAATCCCTTCAGATCGAATCGCTTTGGATGGGGAATCTGTCCGTTTTGCTGTTCCTCTTCTTCACCTGTTGGCGGTTCTGTAACTACTGGCAAGGAAACTGTGGATGGGTTGTCTTGAAATCTGCTTTTAGGTAAAAGATTTAACCACGCTTCTACGGTCTGCGGACGGCGTTCGGCTTCCATCTCCAAACCGTGCATAATCGCCTGCTCAACCTGTTGGCTGAGGTTGGTTTGCAGTTGTCTTGGTTTGGGGAGAGGAACGCGATCGCGCAATGCTGCCGGTACTGGCGGTTGACCTACCAGCAAGGTATAAAGTGTCGCTGCTAGAGCGTAAATATCGGTAGCTGGACTGCGCCTGCCTCTGGGCAGATATTGTTCGATCGGCGCATACCCGGCTGATAAAATACCTGTGTGAGTTTGAGTCACCCCTGGTGTAAATTCGCGAGCAATACCAAAATCGATCAGAATTACCGTCTCTGTACCTTCGCGCCGAATAATATTTTGCGGTTTAACATCCCGGTGGAGCAACCCATTTTGGTGGACAACACTAAGAGCCGATCCAATTTGACAAATATAATTAATAGCTTGAGCTTCCGGTAAAGGTTGGCCTTGTTTGAGTAAATCTGCCAGCGTGGGGCCAGGAATATAATCCATGATGATAAAAGACTGCCCAGCCTCTTCAAAAAAATCCAGCACCCTGACAATATTCGGGTGCTGGCACTTGGCTAGTCGCTGAGCTTCGGCGACGAACTGCTCTTGAAATCTTTCAAAATTCTCATGTTGGCGCAGATTTTCATGGAGAGTTTTGATCACGACAGTTTGACCCAGATAGCTGTGGGTAGCTTTGTAGGTGATCCCAAATCCACCCTGGCCAATGGGGGCATCGAGAACGTACTTGCCATTTTGAAGCACTTTGCCAGCCGTTATGTTCATGGGTAAAGTCACTCGACGCGAGACAATGCCAGTTTTCCATGATAATCCTACTGCCATACAGCTGACTGAGAACTGCCCTGCGCGATCGAGAAAGGTATTTTGGTTTTATGTAGCAAAAATGACACTCTTTGATAGCACGACTTTGTTAAGTTTGCCCCAAAGCAAGTTTAGATCGGGCATTTGGTGAGTTAATGTTTCTCATCCGCGCCAAATGCCTGAGTAATAAATGGTGCTGAGAAGGCCGATTGCCATCGTGGTGAGGCACGGACTTTGGAAATGTCAGTTGACTGGATTTTTAGGTGTGAGGAAAAATGCAAAAACTGTTTTGGCAGACTTTGTTGTTTAGTCCAGCAATTTTAGTCGCTGGTTGTGTAATATCTTGTGAAGCGATCGCACAAGAAGTAGAACCAAACCTGGTGCAAGCAAACAGCAGCTCGCACCAGCAAGTCTTGGATCTCAATAAAGACTTAAAAGTTATTGACTCCATAGATTCGATCGATCGCCAGGAAGTTCCCCGCCCTTTAAACGGTGAGGCAATGGCACAGATTGCGCCGCTTTCCCAACTATCTCCAGAACCAATCAATTCTCAAGCAGCGCCTGCCAACCGAAATAAAAAAAATCCAATGGGGCAGGTGACATCCGTTTCCCAGCTATCTGACGTTCAACCGACAGACTGGGCATTCCAAGCGCTGCAATCTTTGGTAGAGCGTTACGGCTGTATTGAAGGATATCCCGATCGCACCTACCGGGGCAACCGTGCCATGACTCGTTACGAATTTGCCGCCGGTTTAAATTCTTGCTTGAATCGCATTCAAGAACTGATCGGTACCATCCGTCCTGACCTTAGCGCTGAAGACTTAGAACGCATCCGGCGTTTGCAAGAAGAATTTCGGGCTGAACTCTCCACCCTCCGGGGTCGCGTAGATGCGCTGGAAGCTCGCACCACCCGACTGGAAGCCCAGCAATTCTCCACCACTACCAAACTAAGCGGTCTTGCCACCTTCAATATCACCACAGCTAGTATTGCTGGCGATAAAGTCAAAGCCGAAGGGTTAAATACTTTCGCTGCCACGCGACTAGAGGACAACACACCATTTGTCAGAGAAGTGGACGACCCCCAAACCACTTTAAGTTACGTAGTGTGGCTCACATTCAACACCTCTTTTACTGGCAAAGATAATCTGCTAATCAACCTAGCAGCAGGAAATGGAAACTCACCTGTAAATCAGATTGCTTCTGCCGGTCAATTCAACACAACTGGTGTTAATTTTTTCGACCAGACTGCTGGGGCAAATCCGAATCAAGTGATTATTCGCGATTTAGTTTATACCTTCCCAGTCAGCAACAATCTGCGCCTATCAATTGGCCCAAGAATAAATTGGTATTCTCGTTTTGACGGTAATGCTTTTACCCTACCTTTCAATACGGGTTCGACTTTTAACGCAATTAACAGCACTTTTTTAACCTACACTAAGCGCGGCGCAGGAGCTATAATTGAGTGGAACATCAGCAAACAATTTGAATTGCGTGCTGGCTATCTGACAGAGAGTATTGAATTTTTGCCGGGTGTTCGTCCAGCATCCGATCCGAACAGGGGTTTATTTAACGGTGCCGATACAATTACCGCCGAAGTCACATTTAAACCCGTTAAAACTGCTAATTTACGCTTGCTGTACCAGCGTAGTAATATTTCTAGAAATCAAGACGGACAAATTGCTTTTCAGCCTATTGTTGGGGTAGCGGATGATGGTTTTGGCGGACGCCTCCACGATGCCACTTCGGATACTTTTGGGGTTAACTTTGATTGGTTAATTACTAGGCGCTTTGGTATCTTTGGACGCTATTACTATACCAGCGCCCATTTAGACCCCATTACGCCTGGAAGGGAGGATGGAGATATTAACGCACAAAATATTCAAGCGGGACTTGCTTTTCCAGATTTAGGCAAGCGCGGCGCAATGGCGACGATATCGTTTGTTGTGCCTTTTGATATTTTGGATGGTCGTGAATTCCTTGTATCTGGTGGTGGCAATGGTGGTACTCAATACGATATTGAGTTGGGTTACTTCTTTCCAGTAACTGAGAACATAGCCGTTGTTCCAGCTTTGTATATCATCAACAACATTAACAATTTTGATGATAATCCCACTGTTTTTGTTGGCAATGTGCGAACTCAGTTTAGCTTTTAAAGAGCAGTTATTAGCTGTCAGTTGAACTAAGTAATGTTTAGATTATTAAAAATATCTAAACATTACCAACTGAGAAAAGAGTTAGAAAAAACAAGAGTGAATTTAAAATGTCATATCTGTTGAGGGTAAGACAGATCGCTTTTGGGCATTATTTCTCAATTTTTCGATAACTTCGGGAGGGGTATTGGGGCCGATCGCACCGCAGTAATACAAGTTCATTACTGCTTTAAAAGCCCAATCGTTGGGCGATACATCGGTGAAAGGAATTGGCAAAGTATCGGCGCGATTTTGCACGCAAGCGTTGAGAACTTGTTCTGCTGTTGGCCGCGCTTGGGCTGTCTGTCTGTCGGATCTGATAGATTGGGAGTTTTGCGCTTGTGCAATATTTGCTAAGCAAAGGGGAGCCAATATTGCAGCAAATGCGAACATTTTTAATTGCATAAACTTGGCCTGAAAAAAACTGTAACCAAAGGTAAAATTTTACTGGTTCTATTAAGTATGGTATGTCAGAGCGAGCGAAGTAATGATTCTCCGGAAAATTATGCGCTTCTGACGCATTCTTCAGATGATATCGTGTCCGGTTGCATTGGTAGTGTAAGACCGATCCGAAAATTTATCTTTGGGCATCATGGGTTAATTTTTTACCGCAGATTTAGGCAGATAAACGCGGATTAACGCAGATAAGAAAGTGATTTTTTAGGTTAGCGATGTTCCTGGGTATGATATGAGATTGTCACAAAGACGTTTTTTATTTTTGAAAGTTGCCGAGTTAAGGTTGACAATGCTAGTAATCACAATTTTGGCAATAGATTAGGGTGCGATCGCAATTTGTTCGATAATTGGATCGTTATCTCCTGCTACCCAAGCGGCAAATTTTTGGGCTAGAGGCGGTACGAATACCAGCGGATTGCTGAATCCCGAAAATATGTAAAGACCTTCTATGCTTGGTAATTTACCGATTGCGGGTAAGCGATTGTGACTGAAAGCTACTAAACAGTGATGCCACGTTCCTGGCAATTTTCCCAATGCGGGTAGGACTTTTCCCACTTCGGCTCGAATCGCAGTTTCGCTGGCTTCTGGGTCTATTGTGGCATACGGATCGGTGAGAGCGCGACTGATTTGCCCGATGATGATTCTGCTATCTTGAAACTGAATCGCACCGGCATCTAAAATGGTAGCATTTGGCAAAGGTATTGGTTCGTGACCCTCGTTCCATAAGTTATCGAACTCAGCCACGCTTGTTTGAGCTTCTAGTTGAAAGCGTTTCAGTTGGGCAGGCATTACTAAGGTATTTAATTGCAAATCGACGGGAGGGGTTTCTATCAGTTCGGCATGGGAAAAATACAGGCGTACCGAGATGCCTGCATCTTTGAGCAATTGTCGGCTAATCCCACCCGCACAAACAACGATGTTGAGGCTGTGGTATGTTTCCGTGCTAGTTTTTACTCCCAAAATGCGATCGCCTTCTCGAATAAATCCCAATACTTTAGTAATTTGCATCTCGCCGCCTCTCCGAATGGTCGCTTCACAGTAAGCTTGGGCGGTTAATTCTGAGTTGATGTGACCGTGTTTTACTGTTAACGCACCGCTAAGAGAGTCTGGATTGAGTAAAGGTTCGATCGCACAAGCTTCTGCTACACTAATTAACTTGGGAGGTATGACGCATTGGCTGTATGCTTCTGCCACTTTTGCCGGGTTATTTTCGGCATCAATAGTTAGGATTAAATCTAATTCGCGAAATTGTATATCGATGTCTAATTCTTGGGAGAGAATGCGATTGCGATCGCTTCCTTCCGCGCACAATTGACGAGTCAATTCTGTTGTCCCCGACCAATATGCCAAACCACCATAACTGTAGCGAGTCGCATTATTTGGTGCGGCGTTTTGTTCTAATAAAAGTACAGAAAATCCTTTTTTTGCGAGTTCGTAACTAAGTGCCGCACCCGTAATCCCGCCGCCAATAACAATCCAATCGTATGTTTTCATTTTCAGACTGTGAAGTACTCGTTCTGGACATCGATTACCAACTAAGCTCTTTTCATTTCGTTGGTTCTCCATTCTGCCTGGTTAAATTATTCTTTCATTATATCACCTAAGTTCGTTGGTAATTCAAATTCGCCATTGTCAAGCGGTTCAAAATCTAGTACTTGGGTAACTGCATCAATATTTAAGATACCGTAAATATGAGGATAATGTTCATCTCCCACACCTTCGTAGCGAATTTCCGCTCGAACTTTCTCAGATTCGATCCAAAGAAGTACCAAACCTTTTTGATTGTAAAAATATTTGTTGGCAGTTTTGACAACTTGGTGCGCCGTTGAGCAATGGATAAATCCTTCTGTTTCCAACGTATCGCCTTTATAAAAGCCATCGAGTTGTGCTTGCTCCCATTGTTCGCGCTTCGTGATATGCAAAATTATCTTCATTCGATTTTATCCTCTCTTATGTTATTGCAAATTTTTGCTAATAAGTTGACTGTCGCGCAGAAATTACCTTTATTTCTGACTGTTGTAGCTATTTAAGACGATAGCCAGCCAAAAGGATTTCTAGAACAAACCAAATTTAATATCATTATAAATTAAATTTAACCTTGACAAGGTAATATTTCTGAAACGAGTAATACTAATATACCAATCCCGTAAGCCCCTCTTAAACATGAGCGATTTTTCTAGCGAGAAGTGGCAAATGATTAAAACGCTTGCCGCTAGGCTGCAAGCTATAAAGACGATTATAGAAACTTTTGATGGACAAATTAAAAATCAACCGTTTGCTGAAGAACTCAGACCTATAAAAGAACAGTTAGAAGCTGATTTTGAAAACAATTTGAATGCTTTGCTCGATTTAATTGATGAAAATGATATTTAAATAGGTTTGTTTATAAATATAGGATGTCTAGATGCAGAGCCAAATTTTTTAAATGGTTTGGTTTTCTGTTTAGCAATTTTCTGGTTATCTCCACTATTGGATAAGGTAAAATAACAAAATTTACACTCAACCCAAACTGATTAGGGAATTTGGACAACCTGTTCATCAGTCGGTTCGATATGACAAACTAGAGTTCCTATTGCGGAGATGTTGGAATTATATCGCAAATTGTTTGGCAGTACTTGACGCATTCCCCACAGCAGTATGAAACGAGCGAAAATTATGATAAAATTTAGAGCGACAAGGAGTTAAATCAAATGGCTACAGAAATCGAAAAATCCGTAACCTACGAGGGTGGCTGTCACTGCGGTGCTGTCCGCTTTCAGGTGGTGGTGGAGAAGCACGAAGCGGACGAATGCAATTGCTCGATCTGCAAAAAAAAGGGATTTTTACATCTGATTGTACCGCCGGAAAAGTTTACGCTGCTAAGCGGTGAAGATGTTTTGACGACTTATACATTTAATACGGGTATTGCGAAACATACTTTCTGCGGTATTTGCGGAATTCACGCTTTTTATAGACCGCGATCGCATCCTAATGACTACGATGTAAACGTGCGCTGTCTGGATGGCGATGCGATGTCAAAATTTCGCATTATTCCCTTTGACGGAGCGAATTGGGAACAAAGTATAGACCAACTGCACTCGCGAGTGCAACCATCATGAGGGGCTAGGGGTTAGGAGTTAGGGGCGAGGGTAAGAAGAAGCTAGGGCGTCAGTCCAGTAAAAGAGATTGACAAAAGGAATAAGGCGTGTTGCTGATAGAAACCTCGGCTCCGGCGTTGCATTTGGACAGAAAATCTTGGGTTTTGTGTAATAAATTGTCGCCCAAATGCTAATGCCTCCGGCACGCTACGCGAACGCCCCTACATAATACATATTTCGTTCTTTTTGTCAATTTATTTTAGTGGACTGGCGTTCTAGAATCAGGGATTTTGTAGATAAATTTAAGAACTTCCTAACTGACGCCTCATCGGTGGCGATAAAGATGAAAGATCTAATTTTTAATTCTGGCAGAGGTCGCGATCGCTTTCGCGAACATTGATATTAGTCTTCAGATAATCGCGTACCCAATTGCAACCCCGCACCTGGAGATTGTCGATATCCAAATTCCATAAAATCACCTGTTTATCCTCACTAGCAGAAGCGATCGTCTTACCATCCGGGCTGAAATTCACGCTCAAAACCTTTCCCTTGTGACCCTTCAAAATATTCGGTTCCCTACCGTTAAAACTCCAGAGTATCACGGTATTGTCATCGCTAGCAGAAGCGATCGTCTTACCATCCGGGCTGAAACTCACCCAGTTCACCGAACCGCTATGTCTTTTTAAAGTATCGATGAAAGCACCGTTCCGAGTCCAAAGTTTAACAGTTTTATCATCGCTAGCAGTGGCAATTATTTGACCGTCCGGGCTAAAATTCACCCAATTCACCGACCCGTTATGCCCCTTCAAAGTAGCGATTTCTTTACCGTCCCGACTCCAAAGTTTGACAGTACCATCTTTGGTAGCTGAAGCAATTATCTGACCGTCGGGACTGAAACGAACTCCCCATATCCCATTGGCATTGATGTTGAAAGTTTGAAGTAAAGTGCCATCGCGCCGCCAGAGTTTCACAGTCTTATCTTCACTTGAAGAAGCGATCGTCTGACCGTCCGGGCTAAAAGTCACGCTGGTGACTGACTTATCGTGTCCCTTGAGGGTGTTGAGTAAAGTGCCGTCCCGCCGCCAAAGTTTGATCGTTGTATCCTCACTGGCAGTAGCTAAAGTCTCCCCATCTGGGCTAAAACTAACATCGAGAATCCAGTTGCTGTGTCCCATCAACGTTTTCAGCAACTTACCGTCACGCCGCCAAAGTTTGACAGTTGCATCCGAACTGGCGGAGGCCAAAATCTGCCCATCAGGGCTGAAACTAACGCTATTGACCCAATCTTGATGACCTGTTAACTTCTTTAGGAGTTTGTTCTCAATTCTCCACAGTTTAACGGTGTTGTCATCGCTGGCGGAGGCAAGAGTCCCACCGTCGGGCGACCACGCTACCGCCCTTACGCCATTCCCATGTCCGCTCAGGGTTTTGACTAATGTACCGTCGAGCTGCCAAAGTTTGATGGTTTTGTCGGCGCTCGCGGAGGCAATTATATCACCTTTAGGGCTGAAACTTACATCTAGCACTAAATCCTTATGTCCGGTTAAAGTAGCGATCGCAGTTCCATCCCATCGCCAGAGTTTGACGGTTTTGTCCTCGCTAGCACTTGCAATCAACTGACCGTCCGGACTAAACGCTACATTTTGAACCGCATCGCGATGTCCGGTTAGGGTATTGATTAATTTGCCATCCAGTCGCCAGAGTTTGATGGTTTTGTCTACACTGGCAGAAGCGATCGTTTGGCCATCGGGACTAAAACTGACGCCCATTACCCAGTCGCTATGACCTTTGAGGGTTTTGATTAATCTACCGTCAACCCGCCACAGTTTAATGGTGTTGTCGGCGCTGCCGGTCGCAACAGTCTGACCGTCGGGCGACCAAGTTACGCAAGTCACATCATTTGTATGCCCTTCTAGGGTACGCAGTAAAGTGCCGTCGCGGTGCCAGAGTTTGACTGTGTTATCGGCGCTGGCGGTCGCAAGAGTTTGGCCATCGGGACTGAAACTGACGGCGGCGACTCCCGCTTTATGGCCTGTGAGAGTGGCGATCGAACTGCCATCGCGTCTCCATAATATTACGGTTTTGTCATCGCTGGCGGTGGCAATAATCTTTCCATCCGGACTGAAAACGACGCCCAGAACATTATTAGTATGTCCCTCCAAACGGTTGTATTCTCTGACTCCGTAAATTGCCTGTCCGAGTGCCGTTGCTACTGGAATCTGGATCTCAGCTTCTGTCGCAGAAATTGATTTCAGTTGTTTAACTGCCCTCAGACTTTCTATTAACGCATCAAACTCTCTATTAGAAGCAACCAGCGCTTCTGAAGAAGCACTTATAGCTTTGATTTGGCTGATTTGTGCTAATTTTTTTTGCGAATTTACCGAGAATACCAACCCGGTCAATATAAATACAGCCCCGCAAGCAGCTGCTAAGCTAACTGTCTGAATTCGCTTGCGCCAAGCTTCACTTCTTTTTTGTTTTTCTTTGGCATCTGCAAGTGCAGCTAGCAGTTCTTTTTCCTGCCGCAATTGTTCAATTACAACCTGACTCAGTTCTTCCCGATGACGCAAATCTGTCAACTCAGCTAACAAGCCTTGTTTTTCTGGATGACGAGTCAAAGTTTGGAGATAGTCGTTCAGGAATTGATAGCGTGCATCTGCTATTTCTGCCAAAAGTTCTTTTTCTTGACGAAGTTGTACAATTTCTGTTTGCCTGCGGATCAGTTCTTCTCGTTGTTCTTCAACTTGTTCCAGCAAGCCTAACTCCTGTTGTTGCAAATAGCGAATAAAAGTAACTAGATAATCGTGAATTAGTTGATAGCGCTGTGCCGGAAATTCCGGTAACTGAAAAACTAACCCGGATTTCACTAAAATCCACAACACCAAGTCTAAGTTATTTGACTCTTCTAGCGCTTCTAAGTCAGATGCTAATTCAGCACGAGTTTTGATCGGTCTTGTGTCGTTTTCATCTGTGAGTAAGTACAAGACAAGTAGCGCTACTTGTTCGTTTTCTGGGCCACAATCATGAATCACTTCTTGTAAAAATTGCTCTACAAGTCGGTTTTTCGGCCCACGCTCTTGATATTTACTAAGTGTTGTGATATTCTCTGCTTGCAGTTGCGCTCCCACTACCTGCAATTCAATGGGTCGTACTTCTCCAAAATCTGCGGCTAAATCTCTAACTAATTCATCAATAAGAGCTTCTTCCAAATAAAACTGAGAACGCTGCGTTAAGCTTTGAATCAGCGCTTTGGCATCTGCGGGTGGAAAGTTACCTATGTAATGGAGGATATCTTTGCTGAGGATATCGTTATTTATTATTGGCAAGTTAGTGAGACGCTGACAACCTAACAAACGATGCAGATGATCTTCTCTTATGGAAAGTATTACTTTCACGAAAGGAAGATTAAGCGTCGCTCGGATGAAATCAAAAAAATGTTTAATTTCAGATGAAGTTGCGCCTACGAAAAAGAATTCTTCAAATTGGTCGAAAATTAGCACAGTTAACAAGTTTCGTTCTTGATTTTTTTGGAGTTGTGCTAAGATTAATTGCGGTGTATACAGTGGGGAATTTAGGCGAATATTTTTAATTTCCTTGAGCGCTTGTGCCAGTCCTCTTCCCAAGGTTTCACTCCAATCTGTATAAACTTGCAGCACTACTGGCAAAGCATCTCTTGCGCCAAAGCTGGTTTGTTTTAATGCAGGTACTAATCCTGCATTGACAATCGAACTTTTACCTACACCTGATTGACCGTAAATAACAGTTAGTTTTTGGTCATTACGGCTAATTCTTTCTATGAGACGATAAACATCTTGTTGGCGTCCAGAAGTGGCAATTTCTAGGGCAACTGTTCCTTGATATCCGGCATTTACTCCAGTACGATCGATATTTACTAATGCGGGGTTAGTAGCTTGTCTTTGAGGTTCTAACTGACCTGCACCAATAAAAGCGCGGAAACCATATTGTTGTTCGATCGAACGTTGTTCCAGTTTGATTTGAAATGCTTCTCGATATTGACTTTGTTGGAAATAAAGCGATCGCAAAGTTTTTAAAATACGTATATATTGGCGAGGATCGTAGTGAGCTTTGCTGCCGGCACGAGCCATTTCTAGATTACTTATAGCCGACTCTATTTGACTGAGTTGCTGTTGAGCTATACCTAAAAGTAAAAGAGATAAATTTTCATATTGAGGGTATTTTCCCACATCATATAAAGTAGTTTTGGCCAAAATCGCTAAATGCAAAGCTCCTTCCCAATTTTGGCGTTTGAGAGCTACTTCTGCCAAGAATATATAATCTTGAGCTAGTTGTAAAATTTCACTACTAAAGTCTGTATTTCCGTAAGTTATATGCAGTTGTAAGGACTTGTTTGCCAGATTTTGTAAATCGTCCCAATCTTCCATACGTCGTAATACTTCACCTAGATGGCCGATGAATTTAGCGACTAAATCTGACCGTTCTAGGTCTTCAAAAACATTTACGCATTGCTGTAAATATTTGCGTGCTTCCTCCCAATGACGCCGGCTTTTTGCAGGTTCTAAATCTGCTTTTCTGCGATAGCAAAGACCGATGTGAAATAGCAGCAATCCCTCTTTCAATTTTGGGTTTTGGATTTGGGATTTGGGATTGGTTATGTGGTTGTTTCCATCTGGTATTTTCAAGACAAAATCTGTATTTACTTGCTGCCAAAAAGCCAAGCTACGCTGATAACAATCTAAGGCGACATCAATTATATCGTTGGCATAAGCATCGCGACCGAACACAAATTCTAAGCTTGCTTCTAGTTCGGGATCGAGTTTTATGCCGCGATGAAGTAAATCTGTTTGAGCAAAATCTAATTCTAGGCGACGGGAAGAACCTATTTCTAAGTCGAGCGCTGAATTGTTCAGATAATTAACTGCGTCAGATTCTAAAATGGAAGCGAATAAAGAATCTGCATTTTGGCGCAATGAATCTATTAATTCATCTGTGGCAATGACAAATTTAATCGGGGTAGCTGCCCAACTTGTCAAATCGGGCGCAAATCTGACTAGCTTTTGCTGTAGCTTATCGTTTATCCACAGTACCAAAGGAAATGGAAAACTCTGACGCAACTCATCTCGCATTTGATTGGTGGAAGTTAGCAAGCTGGCAATCGCGCTAACAGATTCCAAGCCAAATATCATTAAAGCAGCAGGTCGATCGTCTCCCAATTCTGCTTGAATAATAGGATAAAGTCTTGTAGTTAATTCTGGTAGCACTACTGCACGAATGTGGAAACTGGAAAGTTCTCGCAAACGTTGCACTATATGCGATCGCAATCGTCCATAGTTACAGTTTGCTAAGACCAGAGAAAATTGCCCCTGAGAAAGTGCGATCGCTCGCTTTAGCGTGTTCAGCGAACGATCGTTCTGTACAGCGGCATCTTCTAGTAGTTGCTTCGAGTTACCCACAAGTGAAAATTTTGCGCTTTTGCTAAAACTGGATCGATTGCAAAATAGCTCCCTTTTCGATCGCCTTTTCTATAAAGATGTAAAATAAGGGTGCATATTTTTGTCGCAGACGTATCAGACATCAGTCATAATAATTTACGCGCAAGACAAGCACTCACCCGGTAAACACGAGTGAGGTTTGTGGGCGATCGAAGTATTTTCCCATTACCTTTACCTGCGGGCGTCTGGGTTTTTACTGCTTGTACGAGCTACTGTTAGAGAAATCTGCGTAATATCCCAATTAAGCGCTTAACTTTATTTGCAGCCCAGCCCTGTCCGGCGGCATTTTGGCGACTGTCCACCTCTAGCCGTAAGTATAAACGGCTGGAGTTGGTTGAGATCGGATGGTAACACGACAGCTTTTGCGATCGACAGGGGAATCTCAATACGGGGAAAGACCCGATCGATACTTTGGGTAAAACTTTGACCTGTATCGGTTACTAGCAGAGGGAACATTATCATTACACTGAAAAACTTCTTGTTCATTGAACTCTCACCTTCCCATGCGGAGCCTGTGGAGATTTAGGTTTTTTTTGCCGATACTTCCGATTCATGACTAGCTTCATGGGTCATAGCCGGGGGTCAGGATGATTTTGCGGCAAATCGAATTTAATGGGTATCAACTGCGGAAACAATTTTTGCTTCGATCGAGCAGTTGTAGCGGGTCAGGAACTACGCAATTGTTTGTCAATAATTTTTGTGTACGGTTAGCGGCGACGTAAAAAGCAGAATATAGGAACTTTCAGCCCTTGTAGTTGCACCTGAATTGCACCCAAACACCGATTTTGTTGAGAAATTGGGATTCAGCGGGCTGTGGTCAGAGATGGGTCATCTGTTTCTCTGGGTGTAATGTTCGATCGCCCTTTCTAGTGCTTGAGGTCGCTCGAAAACTTTATTTTTGGAGTACAGACTTTCCACATTTCTACGTATTTATTATCTCATAAATTGCGCTTGACAGCATATCTATCGGTAAAATCGCGGAAGTAAAGCCGCCAAATCGTTCGGTTAGGTACGCAGTACACTGGGAAAATAGCACCGGCACGCGATCGCACCCGCAGTGCAAAAATAAATAGGCACTTACTTTGAAACAGAACGATCGATGACACAGCAGCAATACCGCATCACCCTTTTACCCGGAGACGGGATTGGCCCCGAAATCATGGCAGTCGCGGTAGATGTGCTGAAACTGGTGGGTCAGCAACTAAATCTAAATTTTGAGTTCCAAACAGCGCTGGTCGGCGGCGCTGCCATTGATGCTACAGGCGAACCCCTACCCGCCGCTACGCTGGAAACCTGCCGCCAAAGCGATGCCGTCTTGCTGGCGGCAATTGGGGGTTGGAAGTGGGATAGCTTACCATCTCATCAGCGACCGGAACGGGGGTTGTTGGGACTGCGGTCTGGACTGGGGTTATTTGCCAACTTGCGACCGGCGAAAATTTTACCCCAGCTGATCGATGCCTCCACATTAAAGCGCGAGGTTGTGGAAGGCGTTGATATTATGGTGGTGCGAGAACTCACCGGTGGCATTTACTTCGGTCAACCGAAGGGAATTTTTGCCACCGAAACCGGCGAAAAGCGGGGAGTGAATACGATGGCGTACACCGAAAGCGAAATCGATCGCATTGGACGGGTAGCGTTTGAAACCGCTCGCAAACGAGGCGGTAAACTTTGCTCGGTGGATAAGGCAAACGTGCTGGAAGTTTCGCAGTTGTGGCGCGATCGCATCATTCAGTTAGCATCGGAATATCAAGATATCGAACTGACTCATTTATATGTAGATAATGCTGCCATGCAGCTAGTGCGAGCTCCCAAACAGTTTGACACCATAGTCACCGGCAATCTTTTCGGTGACATTCTTTCAGACGCGGCTGCTATGCTAACGGGTAGCATCGGTATGTTGCCTTCTGCCAGTTTGGGTGCAAATGGGCCGGGTGTATTTGAACCCGTCCACGGATCTGCCCCCGACATTGCCGGTCAAGATAAAGCTAACCCCATAGCTCAAGTTCTCAGCGTTGCAATGATGCTACGCTACGCACTGGATAAGCCAGAGGCGGCTGACCGAATTGAGCGGGCAGTACTGCAAGTGCTAGACAATGGTTATCGTACCGGCGATATTATGTCGAATGGTATGACGCTTGTGGGTTGCCGAGCGATGGGGGATGCTCTGCTCCAAGCGCTGGAAAACCCCCAATCCTAATCTATTCGCCAAAAGTGGCGTTTATAGCTGTATGCAGACAAATCGATTAAAGTCGAGCTTAGAAGATAGGGATAGGTTAGCGGTAGAGGCTTCTCAGCAACGCATAGAAACTAAGGGAGACAGGAAAGATTTCCCAGTGTTACCAGACCCAGCCATACTACAAGCCGCTCGACAAATTTACCGAACCTACCATCAGACACATCCCAAGCTGGTTCAGCGCCCCACAGGTGTAGCGCTCAATCGAGTAACGCTCAGGGGTAAGTTGATTTTTTCTGGCCAGCCGATATTATTGCCGCAAGAAATTTTTGTCCCGTTTAGTCAGATTGAATCGGAATTATATTAGGGGCAGTTTTTCTGGCTGGAGCAAATAGCCAATATTTGCTAAACAAGGAGTAGGGCGGGCATTGCCAACCCTACTTCTGAAAGCTTTTTTGCACAAAAAATGATATTAAAAGAATTTTTTGATTCCGGCTATTTTATTCCGCACGGTCACTGCTACCTGTGGAAGCCGGAGTTGGTGGGACTGCACGTAGTATCCGATGCTTTAATTGCGATCGCCTACTATTCTATTCCGATCGCCCTGATCTACTTTGTCCGCAAGCGTCAAGATTTACCCTACCCATCGATTTTTCTGCTGTTTGGTGCATTTATCATTGCTTGCGGCACCACCCATATTATGGAAGTTTGGACCCTGTGGTATCCCACCTACTGGCTATCGGGATCGATCAAGGTTATAACTGCGATAGTTTCTCTTTACACAGCTTTGCAACTCGTGCCGTTGATTCCCAAAGCGTTGGCTATCCCCAGTTCCGCACAACTAGAAGCAATCAACCGCAATCTGGAAGACCAAATCCAGGAACGCCTGCGGGTCGAAGAAGCATTGCGCCAAAGTGAGGCTCGCTATCGCGCCATCGTGGAAGATCAAACCGAACTCATTTGTCGCTTTTTGCCGGATAACACGTTTATCTTCGTTAACCAAGCTTACTGTAGCTACTTCGGCAAAACACAAGCAGAGCTGATCGGACACAGCTTTGCGCCAATTATTTTCCAAGAAGATTTGCGACAAATCGAAAATCAACTGAGTACTATCACTCTAGAAAATCCCGTCACCACGATTGAAAACCGCATCGTGCGACCCAACGGCGAAATTCGCTATCAGCAATGGATTAACCGGGCAATTTTTGATGGGCAAATCTATCCGATCGAGTTTCAAGCTGTGGGTAGAGATATCACGGAACTGAAGCGTACAGAAGAAGCTTTACGGATATCGCAAGCACGTCTGAGCGGAATTTTGGATATTGCTGACGATGCGATTATTTCCGTAGATGTAACTCAACGCATTACTTTATTCAACAAAGGCGCAGAAAAGATATTTGGATATAAAGCGATTGAAATTATAGATAAACCCCTCGATGTGCTTTTGCCTTTACGATACAGAGAAATTCATCGCCAGCACGTTGTCGGATTTGGGTGGTCATCAAATACGGCGCGGCGAATGGGCGACCGCCGCGAAATTTTTGGTCTTCGCAAGGATGGTACGGAATTTCCGGCTGAAGCTTCAATTTCGGCAATGGAATTGGAAGGCGAAAAAATATTTACTGTCTTTTTACGCGATATTACCGATCGCAAACTTGCCGAACAAGCGTTGCGGGAGAGTGAAAGACGTTTCCGCGCTATCTTCGATCAAACGTTTCAATTTGTTGGCTTGCTAAAACCGGATGGTACGCTTTTAGAAGCTAACCGATCGGTATTGGATTTTGGTGCGATCGAGCTTACAGATGTGGTCAACCGTCCGTTTTGGGAGGCGCGGTGGTGGACAATTTCCAAGGAAACTCAGGCGCGATTGCAAGAGGCGGTCGCAATAGCAGCCGCAGGTAATTTCGTGCGTTACGAAGTCGATATACTCGGTGTCGGCAATACTGTAGCCACGATCGACTTCTCTCTCAAACCTGTAAAAAATGACTCTCAAGAAGTAGTTCTACTAATTCCGGAAGGACGAGATATCAGCGATCGCAAACAAGCGGAAGCTGCACTGCAAAAAGCATACGACGATCTAGAAATACGGGTGCGGGAACGTACCAAAGAATTAGCAAAAGCCAACGAAGAATTACAGACGGAAATTGCCTATCGCGTTCGGGTAGAGGCAGAACTAGAAATCCGCATTCGTCAGCAGGCGGCGGTAGCTGAACTCGGGCAACAAGCTTTGGCCCACAACGATCTTTCCAGTATCTTCAACCAAGCTTGCGCTATTACCGCACAAACTCTGGAAGTCGAATACTGCACTGTTTTAGAAATCCTCCGTAGAGGGGATGTTTTGCAGCCAGGGCCTGGAGTAAGTTGGCAAAGAAAACTCTTAGGTAGAGCCACAGTCAATTTTGGATTGCGTATTTTAGATTTTGGATTGCAGTCTGCTGAAGAGCGATCGAAGGCGATCGAATCCGAAAAACAATCTCCAAATCCAAAATTGCCACAGGCAGACTCCACCTTACTTTCACACTCGGAAATCTTTTCAGACTTATCTGCCGAGGTAGGGTTTGGTGACTCCCCCCTTGTAGGAGATCGAGAAGTACACAGCGGTATGAGTGTCGTTGTTGAGCAAAGTACAAATCTTCCCTTTGTGGTTTTGGAAGTTTACGCAGCCAAAGAACGCATCTTCACCCAAGATGATGTGTATTTTCTGCAAGCGATCGCAAATGTGCTTTCTTCTGCGATCGTTCGCCAGCAAGCACAAGAGCAAATACAGGCATCTTTGAAAGAAAAAGAGGTGCTGCTTAAGGAAATTCACCACCGCGTTAAAAACAATTTGCAGGTCATTAGCAGCCTGCTTGGACTTCAGTATCGCACGATTCAAGATAAACAAACCATCGATATATTCCAAGAAAGCCAAAATCGGGTCAGATCGATGGCACTTATCCATGAAAATTTATATCGTTCTAAAGAATTGTCAAAAATAGACTTTGCTGAATATATTCGGGGATTAACCATTAATTTGTTTCGTTCTTATCAAACTAATTCAAATAATGTTACTCTCATAACGGAAATTGGCCAAAATATTTTTTTAGATGTTGATACAGCCGTTCCTTGTGGCCTCATTATTAACGAAATTGTTTCTAACTCTTTGAAATATGCTTTTCCTAAAGAGGAAAAAGGAAAAATTTATATAAAACTAAATCCTGTAGATGAGCATCATCTACAAATGATTGTAAGCGACGATGGCGTGGGATTACCAGCAAATTTTGATTTAAAAAATTCAAACAGTTTGGGCATTAAATTAGTAAACGGCTTAGTCAATCAGTTAAGAGGTAAACTAGATTTGAAGATCGGCAAGGGAACGGAGTTTAAAATTACGTTTGCCAAGGCTAAAATATAAAAGTAGCTAGACATCGAAATGCAATGAATGAAACCTCTAAAAAAATTTTAGTTGTGGAAGATGAAAGCATCGTAGCTATAGATTTACAAAATATTTTAGAAAATTTGGGTTATCGGGTATCAGGAATCGCAGATTCAGGGGATGAAGCGATTAAAAAAGCCGGGGAATTAAGGCCGTGTTTAGTGTTAATGGATATAAGGTTGAGAGGAGAGATAGATGGCATAGAAGCTGCCGAAGAAATTTCATCGCGTTTCGATATTCCAGTAATATATTTAACTGCTTATGCTGACGAAGAAACTCTAGAAAGAGCTAAGAAGACAAGCCCATTTGGATATATTATTAAACCGTTTGAAGAAAGGGAATTAAACACAACGATTGAAATTGCTATATACAAACATCAAATGGAAAGGCAATTAAAAGAAAATGCCAAATGGTTTTCCACAGTACTCAAAAGCATCGGCGATGGAGTGATCGCTAACGATATAGAGGCGCGGATCGCTTTTATGAATCCGATGGCGGAAGCGTTAACCGGCTGGCAGCAGTCAGAGGCGATCGGTAGAAACTCGACAGAAATATTCAATATTATCGACGAGCTTACTCGCAATCCGATTGAAAGTCCTGTAATTAAAGCACTGAATGAAGGTAAAATTGTCCATTTGCCAGAACAAACTATTCTTTTAGCTAAGAATGGTAAAGAAGTGCCTATAGGTGATAGCGCCGCACCGATTAAAGACGATCGAGAAAATATTATGGGTGCAGTTTTAGTCTTCTGGGATATGACCGATCGCAAACAAGCAGAAGAACAATTGCGCTATCAAGCTTTTCACGATGGATTGACAGGTTTGCCAAACCGCGCTCTGTTTGTGGAAAGGCTCGAGCAAGCAGTCAAACGAGCAAAAAGAGACAAGGAATATTTGTTTGCAGTATTATTCTTAGATATCGACCGTTTTAAAGTAGTTAATGATAGTTTTGGCCACGCCATCGGAGATAAACTGCTGATCGAGATCGCCAAAAATATAGAAAACACTTTACGTAACATTGATCCGGTGGCGCGTTTGGGAGGAGATGAGTTCGCCATCCTTTTGGAAAATCTTGAAGATATGAGTAATGCCTCTACAGTAGCAGAGCGAATTTTAAGAGAACTCAATACACCTTTAAATATAGACAAATACGAAATATTCACCAATGCCAGCATTGGCATAGTCGCCAGTTCTTCAAATTATGAAGGAGCAGAAGATTTACTCCGCGATGCTGATATTGCTATGTACCGTGCTAAATCATTTGGGAGAGGTTGTTATCAAATATTCGATACGGGTATGCACCTTCAAATACTAGCACTTTCCCAATTGGAAAACGACCTGCGACGAGCTATTGAACGGCAAGAATTTCGGTTATACTACCAGCCGATCGTATCTCTGATAACTAACAAAATTGTCGGTTTTGAAGCGCTGCTACGCTGGCAGCATCCTCAACGCGGCTTACTTGCACCGGGAGAATTTATATTGCTAGCGCAAGAAACCGGCTTGCTGGTGCAAATAGACTGGTGGGTGTTACGCGAAGCGTGTCGCCAAATGCGAAGATGGCAAGAGCAAATCCCCGCTCCCCCATCTTTGACAATCAGCGTTAATTTTTGTAGCAAACAATTCGGCCAATCCAATCTGATCGAGCAAATTGGCCAAATTCTGCGGGATACTGGTTTGGATGCAAGCAGTTTAAAGATAGAAATTACAGAAAGCGCTATCATTGAAAATGCCGAATCTGCATCTGCCATATTTTCGGAATTGAGAGCCTTGGGAATTCAGTTATGTATTGACGACTTTGGCACCGGTTATTCATCTCTGAGTTACCTGCATCGCTTTCCGGTAAATACCCTCAAGATCGATCGATCTTTTGTGAACAGGATGGGTGAAGATAGCGAAAGTTTAGAAATTGTCCGAACCATCGTTATGCTAGCGCATAACCTGGATATGGATGTAATTGCAGAAGGGGTGGAAATGGCAGAACAACTGGCAAAACTCAGAGAGTTACAATGCGAATGCGGACAAGGTTATTTCTTTTCTAGGCCGTTACCATCAGAACAGGCAGAGATGTCGATCGCGATCGAACAACAGTAAAACATGGATATATTGAGTGCATTACCGATAATTGCGTTTGTCTTCATGCTGGGAGCGTCTGTGGGAAGTTTCCTCAATGTTGTAGTTTACAGATTGCCAGCAGGTTTATCTCTACTGTTTCCTCCCTCTCGCTGTCCGCAGTGCCTCAATAAGTTAAAAGCTTACGACAATGTACCGATTTTTGGCTGGATGTGGTTGCGGGGACGCTGTAGATACTGCCGAAACTCGATTTCGATACGCTATCCCTTCGTAGAAGCAGCAACCGCTATTTTGTTTTTGTTGGTTTTGTTGAAATTCGGTTTGTCCGGACAAACGCTTGACTATTGGCGAACTTTCGGGTATTGCGCTTTTTTAAGTTGGCTTTTGGCTTTATCTTTGATTGACCTGGATACCATGACTTTGCCTAATTCTCTCACTCAGTCGGGTTTAGTAACTGGTTTGGTATTTAAAGGCGTTCTCGGTTTTCTGACAGCATACAGTGCCGCAGGTGTTGCCAACTGGCTTTTATCAGGTATTGCTGGTGCTGTATTGGGGATATGGCTGTTTGATACGATCGCTCTAGTGGGAAAGCTCGTTTTTCAGCAAGACGCTATGGGTGGAGGCGATGCCAAATTAGCAGCGATGATGGGCGCTTGGTTGGGTTGGAAATATTTACTGCTGGCAGGATTTTTAGCTTGTGCGATGGGATCTTTTGTAGGTGGAGGTGCGATCGCACTTGGCTTGTTAAGTCGCCGCCAGATCATGCCTTTTGGCCCCTTCCTGGCAATGGGAGCCGCATTGACAGTTTTTTTCGGGGAAGCTATTTTAGCTACGTACCTAAAACTATTTTTCCCACTGATTTGAAAATTTTGTGTCCTGACAAAAAGAACATATTCTATGTGTAAAATCAAGTGAATAAATAACAAAAATAATCTGGGAATTGACAAAAGTTAAAGACAATAACTGACGAAGCGATCGGAAAATTTTTGTGACTGGATGAGAAATCGGTTTGATTTACTTGCTGCTCGGCAAAACGGTTCTCCCGGATCTAAATTGATAAGTAAAATTTATTTATTAACGCAAATTGCTAGTTATTTGCTTTCTCGGTACGTAGTTGGGCTTAACGCCTCTTATTCGAGGCGTCACGCCCAACTACGTACTTGTCCGAGCGACCGACTTTGTACCCAATCACCCCAAAGTACCAGAGTTTTGAACAAAAGGCTTTCGACTGCAACTTGCAATGAGATAAAATCAACCTGTGTCTTGGATCGTGCTGAAAACCACTCGTACCCGCTGGGAAGCGGAGTTAATGCAGCAAATCCTTGCTGCTCACCAGATCCCAACTCGGATACTCGACTTGGGCATAGCCTCTTATCTAGGTACGGGTAGTCCTGCTGCTTTGCAGGTGCGACCGGAAGATCGTTGGACAGCCCTGCTTCTGCTCAGTCCCCTAGAAGAGGAGCAAGCGGGGGAAGAGGAAAGTTGAGTTATCCTACTGAGTTGGCACCCAAAAACGATTAACGATTAGCAATTAGCAATTAACAATTCGCTAAGTTAAAAGGAATTTAGAGTTTTCATGTCTTTGTTTGATTGGTTTGCAAATAGAAAAAAATCCAGTCCGATCAGTCCAGAACGGCAAGAGCGAGAGATTGCTGATGGACTTTGGACGAAATGCGAAGCTTGTGGCGTGATGGCATATACCAAAGACCTGCAAGCCAATCAGATGGTTTGCCGGGAGTGCGACCATCATATGCGAGTCTACAGCAACGAACGCATCCATCAGCTGGTAGATACTAATACTTGGGAACCGATGGATGAGGAATTATACCCAGGCGATCCGTTGCAGTTTCGCGATCGCAAATCTTACCGCGATCGTCTGCGCGAAACCCAAGAAAAAACTGACCTTTCCGATGCCGTCCAAACAGGTCTGGGTAAAATTGAAGGCCACCCAGCCGCACTCGGCGTCATGGATTTTCGCTTCATGGGTGGCAGTATGGGTTCTGTGGTGGGAGAAAAGCTCACCCGTTTAGTAGAAAAAGCTACGCAGCAAGGTTTACCGGTCATAATCGTTTGTGCTTCTGGCGGAGCCAGAATGCAGGAAGGAATGCTCAGCTTGATGCAAATGGCCAAAATTTCAGGAGCCCTACAACGTCATCAAGAAGCTCGACTGCTTTATGTGCCGGTGCTGACTCACCCGACCACAGGAGGCGTTACTGCGAGTTTTGCGATGCTGGGAGACATTATTCTGGCAGAACCAAAAGCGACGATCGCCTTCGCCGGACGGCGCGTCATCGAGCAAACCCTCAGAGAAAAGCTCCCGGACGATTTTCAAACAGCAGAATATCTCCTACAGCACGGCTTCGTTGATGCCATTGTGTCGAGAACTCGACTTAAGTCAACCCTAGCGCAGCTGATTCATCTGCACCAACCGGCTGCAAAAATGAGTCATCTAATCCCGCTTTCAGAATCAAACGGTTCGGCATTCATAATTCCAAGCGAAGCAGTCAGGGAAGAGAGGGGCTAAGGAAAGTCAAAAGTCAAAAGGCAAAAGTCAAAAGTCAAAAGTCAAAATTCTTCCCTCTCCCTCTCCCTCTTCCCGACGCCCGACGCCCGACGCCCTAGTCCCTGACTCAAATCAACAGATTCTGTCTTGGGAAACGTACCGCTCAGTGGCATGATTATGAGAGTGGCTCAATCTTTCGCAAACAACCAGTATGGGTTTTGCAGATCTGTCGATTGAAGAAATCGCCGCTGACTATAACACTTCGGTGGCAGAAGTGTTACAGCTTTGCGATCGGTTGGGAATCAAATACAAAAACCCTCAGACTCGTTTGGCCCTAGAGGATGCGAAGACGATCGTTTCCGAAATTATGGCTCAAGGAAATAGATCGGGGACTGACCGACAGGAAGATTTACCCCTGTAACCCAACAGTCGCCCGGTCTTTCTGAAGTGGATGATTCCTACCTTTATCGCTCGTCTGGGCTAGAGCTATGTCGCTCACCTTGTCGATCGGTATGCTGACCAAATCGAACAGATTGAGTCCACCTGCAATATCCAATCACCGAGCCTGATTGTTTTGGGAGTACCATGCTTAAAAAATACATTTTGCTTGCTGTGGCCACTGTATTATTCACCTTCCAGATGGTTGTCGGAAGCGCCTTTGCCGCCGAACTCGACGCCCAAACCCGCACGGTGCCAAAAAATTCGCAGGGTGACACCACAGTCCTGAGCCTCGAACAAGTCACGGAAGGCAAACGGCTGTTTAATAATGTGTGTTCCCAATGTCACAATGGGGGCGTTACAAAGACAAACCCCAACGTGGGACTCGATCCGGAAGCCCTTTCCTTCGCGACGCCGCCCCGCGATAACATCGAAGCATTGGTGGAATATATGAAAGATCCCACCACCTACGATGGCGAAATATCGATCGCTGAGGAACACCCCAGCAAGAAGAGCGCAGATATCTACCCAGAAATGAGAAATCTGACCGACAAAGACCTAGAGGCGATTGCCGGTCATATCCTGCTACAGCCAAAGGTAGCAGGCATTAGGTGGGGAGGCGGCAAAATCTATTTTTAAAGCCGTTGTTTAAAAAGGCAAAAGCAAAAAAGCCAAAAATGGAAATCAAGACGATCGCTCTTTTGTCTATTTCTGATTGCTTTTTACTTTTTCCTTTTTTCTTTTTACTTGCCCTGCTCACCCCAAATCCCAAAGTGAAGCATCAAATGCTGCGCCGATTATTTTCAGTTCCGTGTCTGTTGACAATTTTAGCTGCTTGCCTGAGCGCGATGTTGGTAAGCCTACCAGCTAGAGCAGCAAGTGTAGACCCTTATGTGGTACGTTACTTACACGTTACAGAACCGATCGCTCTCAAGTTCGACGAGCAGGGTGAGACTCGTCTGTTTTCACCGATAGACGTTTCCAAAGGCAAACAGCTGTTCCAGAAGCACTGTATGAGCTGTCATGTGGGAGGAGCCACCTTACCAAATCCCCAAGTGTCGCTCTCTCTACAGGTGCTTCAAGGTGCCAGTCCGCCTCGCGATAACATCAAAAATCTGGTAGCCTACTTCCGAGAACCGATGCTCTATGACGGGAGCGAAGAAAGCTATGTATGCCGAAAAATCTCCCCCAGTTGGATGTCGGAAGCTGAGGTAACAGACTTGGCTGCTTTCTTACTGACAGCAGCGGATAAAGCACCGGGATGGGGTACAGACAGTTTTTAACTTGGGATTGATTGACAAAATCCCTTCTCTCTCTTAAAGCAGCGATCTCATTTCTTGCCGATCGCCAGCTTTAGAAAAATACACCCTGAAAATGAAGTTATACCAGCAACTTCTCTGGTAGTTTATTTTCAGGAAACTTAGTCGAGTAGTAATCTCAGGAGGAGATTATGGACTTCGTAGCTGCTATTGCGCGGCGCTTAAAACTAGCATTTTTGAGCATCTTGTTGGTCGCTTGTACCTTCGTGTTGCTCACTCCCCCCGCTGCCGCCGATACATACACGGTCAAAATGGGGAAAGATAATGGAATGTTGGCCTTCGATCCCCCTAAAGTCACCATCAAAGCGGGTGACACTATAGAGTGGTTAAACAACAAACTTCCTCCCCACAATATCGTCTTCGATGCGGCAAAAAATCCCGCTAAAAGTGCAGACCTCGCCAAGAGTCTCTCTCATAAGGGTTTGTTAATGAGACCCGGTGAGAAGTTCCAAGTTACTTTCCCAGCAGATGCACCAGCAGGCGTATATACTTACTACTGCGAACCGCATCGCGGTGCTGGTATGGTGGGCGCTATCACTGTTGAAGATTAAAAATCTGACCGATCGGATTGCTTGCTCGCACTGGTGACTTTGTGGGGTGTGCGCTTTATGCTTTTGCTCCTGAATGTAAATGTTTGCAAGAACCATAAAATATTCTTGTCTGACATTTTTACCCATTGCGGCACACCTTGATTCCAGGAGAACTCCCTTGAAAAGATTTGTATCTGCTGTACTGCTAACCATTGCAGTTTTGACGTTTGCTTTCGGACGCCCTGCCCTCGCAGGAGATACAGCAAATGGTGCCAAAATATTTTCTGCCAATTGCTCTGCCTGCCATATGGGCGGTAACAACGTGATCATGGCTAACAAAAACCTGAAGAAAGATGCTTTGAAGAAATATGGTATGAACTCACTAGAAGCCATCAAAACTCAGGTGACAAATGGTAAAAATGCGATGCCATCTTTTCGCGGTCGTTTGAACGCGCAGCAGATAGAAGATGTAGCCACTTATGTGCTGAGTCAAGCAGAAAAGGGCTGGTAACTGCTGGCTAAAAGCTGTAGCACTTACGCATAAAGCACCAAAAAAGCAAGGGATTGGGGAGCAAAGGAGCTTCTGGAAGATAAAAAATATTTTCCTCAGTTCTTTTGCTCCTCTGTTATATGTTGAATGTGTAAGTCCTAAGATAGAATCCGCAAGTTAGAAGACGTAACATAATTTAATAGGCTATCTTTCAGCTTAATGATGCTGAGGAAAAAAGCCTGTGGTTCCCCTTCGCGATGAAAATCCGACGCGCATCACTCCGTATGTTACTTACGGGTTGATTGCTGCTAATATTCTGGTTTTTTTATACGAACTGAATTTACCGCCGCAACAGTTGGAAGGATTTTTCCATGTGGCGGCAGTAGTGCCGCGAGAGTTAAGCGCTAGCTTTTCGGGCATACCCGCCAGTTATGGACTGCCAGTAAATTACGGACTGCCGGAGTGGATGACGCTGTTTACATCGCAATTTCTGCACGGCGGTTTTTTACACTTGGCAGGCAATATGTTGTTTTTGTGGATTTTTGGTAACAACGTTGAAGACAAGCTGGGTCACGTCAAATATTTGTTTTTTTATTTGGCTTGTGGTGCGTTGGCGGCATTAGCCCAGTGGTTTTTTTCGACTGGTTCGATCGTACCTTCTTTGGGAGCTAGCGGTGCGATCGCAGGAGTTCTGGGAGCTTATATTCTCAGATTTCCCAAGGCACGCATCCTTACACTTTTCGGTTATTTCGTGGGCTATGTTCCCGCTTACTTCTTTTTGGGTTGGTGGTTTGTCCAGCAAGCTTTCTACGGGATTGCCAGCCTCAACGCTCCTGCTAATATCGGGATGGAAGGGGGTGGCATTGCTTACTGGGCACACGCCGGTGGCTTTGTCTTCGGTGCAATTTTAGCGCCTTTATTGGGATTATTTGCCGATCGCTCCGAATCCGAGCAGTTTTGATAAAAGTCAAAAGTCAAAAATCAGATTTTATCGTTTTGGCTTTTCACTTTTTAGCTTTTACTTTTTTGGAGTTCTGGGCTTGGTGTGACTGCAAGTTTTCTGCTTCGCCGATCGGGGACTCTTGCGGTTCTATGCTGACAGTAGGCATTGGCAGGGGGATGTCGGCTCCATTGATAATAGCACCCAACAGCTGCAAATCTTCTGATTCGCCTAGCTGCTCGATCGCCTCCGTCAACATACTTTCGCCCGTGTAACCCGGTCGAGCTACCAGCACCATCCCATCTGTGAGCGGCTCCAGCAACAGAGCATCATTGCAGGTACTTAAAGCTGGCGTATCGATTACTACTAGGTCAAACCGTCCTCGCATATCCTCTAACAAGCGGCGAAACTCGCTCGATTCAAGGATAGCTGCCGGTTGGCGCAACGGCCCCGGACTCGGGACAAGGTATAAATTTTCTACTTCCGGTACGAGGCGCACGCACTCGCTCCAAGTGCCGTAGTAGCGCAAGGGTTCTATAAAGGCGTCGGGGTCGGGTGCCACCTTAACCGCTTTAGAGAGAGATGGCGATCGCAAATCCGCTTCGATCAGTAAAGTTCGCTTACCGGCACGAGCCGAGGCAATGGCCAAGTTGTAAGCTGTGACGCTTTTACCTTCTTGGTCGATCGTACTGCTGAGCGTAAGTACCTTGACAGGTTTATCGCTAGTACGGCGCAGACTGCTGCGGATACGTTCGTAGACTTCCAAATAGGGCGAATCTGGCGTCACCAAAACGGGTATGCCCTCGCGATCGGGGTCAAAGACCAAAATATAAGGTACGATACCCAGCAGTTGCACCTCTTGCTGCGTCAGCAAACCGCGAATATCTTCCATAGTTTGCAAAATACCGCCCATAGAACCGAGCAAGAAGATTAATCCGCCGCCCACAGCCAGTCCAGCTAATGCGCCTATGCCGATCGTCATAATAGGATTTTGTCCGGGCTGGACTACTTCGGAAACTTCTGCCGGTTTGACCGCAGTCAAGCTGCTCACAGTTTCTGCTTCTGCGGCTTGTGCATCCACTAAAGCCGCCTGCATTTTGCTGAAGAGGCTTTGTCTGAGCTGGTATTCCTGCTGTAATTGCGATAGCTCTAGTTGTTTATCGGGAATAGTAGCGTATTCTCGCCGTAACTTCTGCTCTTGCAGGAGAATCGCCTGAAACTGCTGCACCAATGCTTCTTGTTGCGTCTTTAAAGTTACGAGCTGTTGTGCTAAGGCTTGTCGAGCCGGGTCGAGACTGCTATCTTGACGGATTTTCGCGCCACTTTGGAGCGGTGCTGCGATCCCGTTCCCGCCAATTACCTCCGCTGCTCTGGCTCTGAGCTGTTCCTCATAAGCTTTTTGTTGTTTCCGTAAAGCAATGATGTTGGGGTGGGCGGGTCGCAAATCTTTGCTGAGAATTGCTAGCTGAGATTCGATTTGGTAAATCTGTACTCGCAAATTGGCAATAATCGGGTCGGCACTGAGAGCCGAGGAAGCATATGCTTGGTCGGGTGTCAAGCCCAAGCGTTGCTGCAAGCTGCGAATTTGGGCTTCGATCCCCTGCAATTCAAATTGGAGCTGGCGCTGCTGATTTTGGCTGCCAGTAATACCTTGAATCAAACTACCATTTTCGGCTGCCAACAAAATTGGCCCTTCTACTTTAGTAAACTTTTGCAGTTTTCCTTCTGCCAATCGAAGTTCCTGCTCTACCTGGGGCAACCTTTTATTAAGCTCCTCCTTAATCGCTCTAAGTCTGGAAGTGTTAATCAAACGGCTGCGTTCGACCATCCCCAACATTATGGAATTGACCACATCAGCAGCTTTCTTCCCATCTTCATCTGTATAGCTAACAGTCACTATAGGTGGTGGAGGCGGTTGCCCTTTTGCCGCAGGTCTGGGCGGTCTGACTTTAACATTCTTGCGTACCAGTTTTGGATTCGCATTAGCTTGCTTCGCCGCCGTTGCTTTCACATCATCGTTAGCCAGAGCATCTACATTAATTCCCTGAGCTTGCTGTTGAATATCACTTCCTGTTTTGGAAATAATCACCGGCGGCTGAGTGTAACTTAGTAAGCCTTGAGCTTCATATTGTTTGGGGGGTGCTGGCTGTAGTGCCACAAAACCGGCTCCCCCCATAATGAGAATGCAGGCAGCCACTCCTTTCCATTTATGCTGGTCGAAGGCGATCAGATAGCGTTTAACAATAGGTGAAGCCATAAGTTAAAAGTTACTCGTTAAAAGTTCAAAAACAAATCACAGAAAACCGCTTTTTGAAAGTAGTGGACTGACTTTGTGGAGAGGGGAATAGTTTTGAGGAAAAACAAAGGATATAATATTTTAATTATTATTATCCGTTCCCGGGCCGAAAAGATCGCTAGCACTATTGCTGAGAGAGCGAAAGAACAGCAGAAAACCGAGAATATCTCGGAAAGGTTGAGTAAAAGTATTCAGAGCGTAAGTAATTCGACCCACAAGGTTGCGACCGATGACGATCACATCGTTGTCTCGCAGGGGCATATTTTGAGACGCATCTCCAAACAAAGCTCTTTTACCATTGAGTTCTCTGACTATTGCCCTACCTCTTTCTGGATCGAATCGGATTAGGGCTACCCGGTTGATATCTGCTGTTTGCAGATTGGGATTGGCCGCAGTGAAAGCATCCAGAAAAGTGCTGCCGCTGGGAAGGCGAAGATTGCCCAAACCTTGATTGGGATAGCTTAATAAGCGGATATTGATGAATGGTTGGGCTAGAGTCGATTTAGCTACCAGGGTGCGATCGTAAGTAGCGTCGTTTCCTACTTCCAATTGGGGTACGATCACTGCATCCCCATCCTCCAAACGCAAATCTGGGAGAGGATCTCCCGCAGCCAAAGGTGTAAATAAATCTACTCGCTGTTCGATAAAAGAGCCATCCAATAAAAAGCGACGCACCCGAATTTGTCGCAAGTCGGCTTTGTCAGTGCTGCCATTTGCTACCAGCATTGCCGTGGATAGGCGGGGCGGGAATGGCAGGCTATAAAAACCCGGTCGCGACACGGCACCAGTGATAGTCACTTGAACGGGACGCTGACCTGCCAGTCCTACGGAGACCACGGGGTCGATCACGTAGCGATTAAAACCTAAGCGTAATTTTTCTTGAATTTCTGGCAGAGTCAAACCTGCTACCGAGATAGTTCCCAATAGCGGGACGATGATATTACCCTCTGGTGTGACAGCTGCTTGAAAGCTCAGGTCTGGAAAACGTTGAGTGATAACGGAAAGGCTATCTCCCGGCCCGATCCGGTAGGGGCCGAATTGGGGACTCGGTTCAAAGCGCTGGGGTGTGTTTTGCAGTTCAAACGGAACTACTGGTATCGTTACTGGGGACTGGGCTAGAGAATTTGGGATTTGGGATTGAGAAGCGGAAATGGGGGATAGAGAATGTTCTGCCGCGATAGCCAGTCCCCAGCTTTTTTGAGCGCTTGTCCAGAATAAGCCTGTGAGCAGGAGGGTGCTACCTGTGTGAAGACTGAGCAGGTGAATAGCTATTAAACGTTGCTTTAACACAACCCCTTTCATGTTTAACTTTTCATTTTTAATTCTTAATTTTTGCGAAATGGCCCTGACATTAAAGTGGATTGAACAGTTTTGCCGATCGACTCGGCTATCGGCCAAACTTTTTCGATGTCACCCAAAGGTTCGATGGGTATTTGGATATTGACTGCAACCCACGGAACTCGACGCTTCTGCCACTGCGCCATTTGATCGGCCCAAAACCATTTGCCTGGGTCTGGACTGCCTCCATTGGGAACAGCATACCATTGCAGTACGGCGTAAGTCTGCGTTGGGTTCCAACCTCGGAAGTACTGAGCTTCCACTTTGGCAGTTTGGCTATTATTATTTGTGGAAGTGGCAGTAAACTGAGCCGATCGATACTTATCTGTTTTCCAACGCCAAAATCCTTTGATATCTACCCACTCTACCTGCGGCTGTTCTTTTGGTCCGTTTTGGGGGAGTAACATCAATACCGCCTGCGTTTGAGGATTGCGTTGCAGATTTTGGAAAGACCATTTGTGACCGCTCACTTCTGGGTTTTGCTGGGAGATGGTCTGCCAACCCGGAACACTGAGTCCTGTTTTCCGCAGTTGTTGGATTTGCTTGAGGGAAGGTATCGGCGGCGGTTGCTCCCAAGCCCAACGTCCTTTCAGGTAACTGGGAACTGCTCCTAACGCGATCAATACTAGCAGGAACAGGAGCAAGATCACCTGAGAGAGTTTTAAGTTATAAGTTTTGAGTTTTGAATCCAAATAATTCATAATTCCTCAACTTGAGGCTGTGCGCTTTCATCGAGGTCGGTGGGAAAATATTTTTCCATTAAATTGATTAGCACAACCAATAATCCCAGCAAACAAGCAGAATAAAAGTCACCGCCCCAACTTTCGTGCAGCCATTCAAAGGCTTGCTGATTGCCAGTACCGTGAAAGAAGGTCAGCAAGGCATTGCGAATGATGTTGGCAATGACGCTCAGTGATGCGGCACTCAATAAGAATAGAATTGTTTTGGTGCGCGATCGCAATGCTCCACTCCAGAAAAGCAACATCAAGCCTACGTAGAGACTTGTGAATAGCATTTTCAGGCCGGCACAGTGCGGCGCTACCTCCACAATTTGTCCGCCAACGTATAAGTTGATCTCCTCTACCGTGACGTTGACGCCAAATTGACTCAAAATAAACCCAGCTACCCCAGCAATAAAGCTTTGTAAAGGTAAGGCATAAGGTTCGATCAGATAGGGTACTGATGTTGGCGATGCCAGCAATACCAATAACAAGGGAAAAGCTTGCAATTTGAAACCGGGAAATCCTTTTAACCACAAGCAGAGTCCGGTTAGCACGACTGGGAATGATAAATTTACCCAGTCGTTTAAGCCACTCAGATAAAATATGCCTCCCAGTACTAGCAAAGTAGCACCCAGCGGATGGGCTTTATCTGGTAAGCGACGCCACAGCTTTCTATTCGTCCACGCGATATAAGCTGCAAAAGGTAGACCGATTAATCCGTGGCTGAAATATTCGTGTACGATGCCGATATTTTTATGCAGCCAGCCATCATACCAATGCAATAGTAAAGGTGCGTACAAAATTGTTAGAAAAGCTAGTATAGCGCCACTAAGTAGATGTGGCTCTAAAGTTTTGGGAATTTTTAATCCTACTTGCATAGATTTAACCGGAGATAGCAGCTTCTGGAGCGATAAGGAGATGCTGAAGTGCTTGCACGACTTGCACAATTTGAGTTTGGCTCAAACCTGGGTACATTGGCAAGGATAAAATCTGTTTTGATAGAATTTCGGAATTGGGAAAGTCTCCGGCTTTGTATCCTAGATACTGATAAGCTGGCTGGAGATGGCAAGGCAAGGGATAGTGAATGCCTGTTTGAATGCCAATTGCGCTCAGTTCGGCTTGGATTTTTTCTCGCTCGATCGCACAGGATTCACTGATACGGATTACGTATAGGTGATAAATATGACCTGTGCCGCTTTGGTTATGGATGGGAAAAATACCGTGCGATCGCAGCGGTTCTAGTAAGCGATCGTACTCCTGTGCAGCCGCGTTGCGAAGATTGTTCCATTCTTGCAAATGAGGTAGTTTGACGTTGAGGACGGCTGCTTGTAGCGTATCGAGACGGCTGTTTGTACCGTATTCGGTGTGCAGATATTTTTGTGGCGCACCGTAGTTGCGTAGCGCTCGCATTTTTTGGGCTACCTCTGCATCATTTGTTACCAGCAGACCGCCATCGCCGATCGCACCCAAATTTTTACTGGGATAAAAGCTGAAAGCGGCGGCTTTACCTATTGAACCAGCTTTGTAACCTTCTCGTTCTGCTAGATGTGCTTGGGCGGCATCTTCAAAGATTACCAAATTATGAGTGCTGGCTAAGTCTAACAGCTGCTTCGGCGACACCATTTGTCCGTAGAGATGCACTGGAACAATCGCCCGCGTTTGCTCGCTAATCGCTTTTTCTGCTGCTTTTAAGTCAATTAAAGCGGTTTCCGGGTCGCAATCGACGAAAATCGGGGTAGCGCCAGCGTGGAGAACGCCGATGAGAGTGGCAACAAAGGTATTGGCTGGTAAGATTACTTCATCGCCGGGACGAATACCGCAAGCTTGCAGTCCGAGTGCGATCGCATCTGTGCCGCAGGCTACACCGACTCCGGATTCTACACCACAAGCATTGGCAAAAGCTGTCTCAAATTCAGCGACCGCTTTGCCCATGATAAAATCTCCCTGGTGGAGTACGGTCAGGATGGCTTCTTCGATTTGGTTTATCAGCGGTTCGTGTTGAAAGCTGAGGTCTACAAAGGGAATTTTGGTCATTGATGGTGAATGTGAGATTTCGATCGTAGCGCTTTGGACTAATAGCAGGGTTTAACAAAGTTATCTGATCTATTTATGGTTTATTTTTGCGAATGCCTCTTCCGTATTTATACGCATAACTCAAATCAATTTTACTGTCGGTAGACCGAAAATTTCTGGACTCCTGTCCAAACAGCCCAATAAAATGTATCTAGAAATACAAAATATCTCCTGAGCAGATCGCTCGGTAAATTTTGTACAGAAACAAAAATCCTCTCTTCTGGATCTCTCTTTTTAGCGTGGCAAAAATTAAAGATTATTTACTTAAAATAAATCTACTATTCTTGACATCTGTCTTTAGAAAGATGTTAGATAAATTTAGCAAGCAACCGAACCGATCGCTTGATTTTAGTTCTACAGTCGATACTTAGGCCCAATTTACATGGGGGATTGACAGGGATCGAGATTGACCTCAATAAAAACCCAATTAAGTACAACATCAGCACAAAAGTTATGTCGAATACTCAATTAGGGGTGGCCTTGACTGAATTTTATTTGTTGGATTGCTGGAAAAAGAGGGAGGAAGTGTTTTGGCAGCTATGGAAAAGGTATCAAAATTATCTTTACCGTCGCTGCCTGAAATGGATGGGGGGCAACCCTGCTGATGCCGAAGAAGCTCTGAGTCGAGCGATGCTCAAAGCTTGGGAGAAGACTAGAGACTATGCTCATACGATCGCCAACTTTAAAGCTTGGTTGACTCGATTAACCCATAATATCTGCGTGGATATACGTAGAGAGTCCAAGCGATTAGCGCATCGGGTGGAAAGTTGGGATCTGATCGCCCAGCAGCGCGAGGAACAACTGGTTTCTCAGTCCCACACACCAGAAAATGTTGCAATGCGAAGCGAATTAGAAATAGTCATCCACCGTGCAATTGAGGAATTACCGCCCAGACTGCGCCAACCCTTTATTCTACACTTCATTGAAGAGAAATCTTATCAGGAAATCAGTCAACAGCTAGGGATTTCCTACGATAACCTTTGCAAGCGCATTTCTCAGGCGCGAGCAATTCTGCAAAAGCGTTTAAAACCTTATTTGTCGGGGCTTGATGTGTCTCCTTTTGATTCCTCCGATCCATTTAGGAAAAAGGCCAAATCAGGAGTAGAGAAATTACCATACTCAAGCATCAGGGCTGAGGCAAAAATCCCGCCAACCTTCCATCAAAAAGAGCGCTTTGGCCGTTGCCCTAATTATTATCAAATCACAGCAATATGTCTCGAAACACTACCTCATGCCTGGTATCAGTCACCCAGTCCTCTGGGGTGGAGTTGAATGTTCACCTTGTTTTAGATGAAAAGCCAATCCGCCAAGACCAAAAGTTAAAAACATTAAGTCAGTACGTGCAGCAGTATGCTTCTGGCTGGAAAAAACGCTTGGAATTGGCCGAGCTTTTCTACGCAATCGGTCAATGGGAGCAAGCAGTGGAGGAGTATCGCCAAGTGATCGATCGCCAACCCCAATTAATTGATGTGCGGTTGAAATTGGGGAAATTGTTGCAGTTAATGGGACGGTTAGCTGAGGCGATCGAAGTTTATCAAGATGCCTTACCGTTATCTGGAAATAAAGCCACAGAGCAATACATTACCGGAGCAATCGCACTTTGTCAAAGTGACATTCCCAAAGCGATCGTTGCTTTTGAAACAGCCGCTCACCTAGAACCAGATAACGCCGCTCACTGGCTAGTTTTGGGACAATTGCATATGGGGAGAGAAAATCCTGTGGGGGCGTTACAAGCCTTCGATCGGATTTTGTCAATCAATCCAGATGATATTGTCGCCTTGATTCACAGCTATGATGCGTTAATGGCGGTGGGGAATGTTCGGGAAGCACGGGAACGTTTGAATAAATCGATCGCTTTAGATCCCGATCGTTTGTGGGTACTACAACGACAATTGGACGATCGTTGCCAGATGAGATTGGTATCTGGCGAGCAGGGGAAGCAAACTAAAAAGATGATTGGCGCGGCTCTCCAACAAGCTCCTCATGGAGCTGATGCCCACAAATCGCTCGCATACTATCACATTTTCCGAGGTGATTGGGAGCAAGGGACAAGGGTGTTAGCGCAGTTTACGGAGGAACACCCGAATAATCCTAGCGGTTGGTATCACTATGGGCGATGCTTGTTCCATACAGGGGAATATCAGGCGGCGGCTCTTGTGATGCGAAAAGTTTATCGTCTCTATCCCCAGGATTGTGAAATCTATCGGGCGTTGTGCGAGATTTTGCCTCTTGAAGCTCACCCCCAACTCCTCTATTGCGAAAAGAGGGAAGTAAGAGGAGTAAATGGAGAAAGGGATAACATCACCCTTGCTTCGATCGTAGAAGAGATGTTGGCGCGTTTTGGCGATCGCTGGAGTATTTGGGCGACGGCGGGACGAGTGCTGGTGGAAAGTTTTCAAGAGATAGAACGGGGGTGCAGTGTTTCTCTGCAAGCGACACAACTTCAGCCCCAGTTAGCTGATGCTTGGTTTTGTCATGGGCGAGTATTGGCTTTGGCTCTTAAACACGAGGAAGCAGTAGTAGCTTTAACCCAAGGATGGCAGTTGTTAGCAGAAAAGCAGGGATATCTGCAATGCGTGTCTGCTGCGGTGTGGCTGGGCGAAAGTTACCGAGCGTTGGGGGATGAGAGTGCTAGCCGCAAGTGGTGGGCAGAAGCTTGTCAAGAAAGTCAAAAACTGAGGTTATTTAACCCAGTTATGGCTGATTACTGGCAAGGAAGAGCATTAGAGGGATTGGGCGATGCTATGGGTGCGATCGAGCTTTATCGAAATGCCTTGAGTCAGCAGTTGCTCTATCCCGTTCGCCAGGAGGTCGAGGCAGCTTTGAAACGCCTAAAAGCGAAGTGGCGAAAGAGTTCTCGTCCTTGATACTGATTTTCCGGGTGCATTTTTTTGGCAAAAAAACGCCTCTAACTCAAAAAATTCAGAAATTGGCTTTGAGAAACGTCTTAAGAGTATAGATTGCGCGTAGGATATCACTTGATGAAATTACTGACAAGAGTTTGTCTGGCTTTGTTGTTGGCTGTAAGCATTACGTTTGGCAGTTTTCATCGAAAAGCTAATGCTCTGCCTGGAGCAAATTTTCTTGCTCAAATACCTGTTTATACTGCAAGCGACAAAGTTTCCACCTTTAACGGCATCAATGAATGTGACAAAGTTGAGAATAGCGATGCGATCAACTTTGCTAGCAATCAGGATTTCACCGTAGCGGTTTGGATTAAACCTGATAGCGAACAAAAAGACATCAAAAATGGAGATAATGATGTTGTTGAAAAGTGGCTCAGTGGGGGATATCCTTATGTGATTCGCTACCTAAATACAAAAACGGGAAATTCCGCTGGAAAAATTGTTGCCGCCCGCTATGATGGCAAAAATAATCCTGGTGTCTACTCAAACACTAAAATTAATGATGGGAAATTCCATCATGTGACTTTTGTCCGCAGTACTGAAAACAATCAAGGTAAACTCTCTCTCTATATTGATGGAAAACTAGAGGCTACCAATCCGGATACGACTACGGGGAATACCAAAAATAATTATCCCCTATATCTAGGTTGCCGAGGTTATTCTCAGAATAGTGGGGTCAATTATTTTGCGGGGAGTATCACTGGTTTAGCTATTTATAATGTTGCTCTCACTCCAGAGCAAATTCAGGCAGTGGTTACCCCGAATTATCCACCAGGTATAGTTCCCATTAATATTGCCTCACAAACTGGTGAATTGACAGTATTAGCTAATGAATCGAAAAATCTACCCGGCTTACTTAACACATTGAATCAGCCTGTCACAGTAAAAATTAGTGCTGAGGGAATGTGGCAAGCAGCTGCATCAGGCGAGCCGAATGGCCTGTCAGTTGATGCTAATGGTATCCCTGGTGTGCTATACAAAGAATGGCTATTTCCTGAATTGAATTTAGGCACCCTAGTAGCACAAGTAAAAGACGCAAAAGGGGTGAGCAAATTTATCAAGAGCGGGAAAGAACAGACGTTTGAACTGCAACCAGGAGAGACAGCTTACTTCATTTTCAATGATGGAATTCCCTACTTTACTGACAACACTGGCAGTCAAAAAGTTAAGTTTTCCATTAAGTAGCTGTTAAACCAAGGCGGAAGAAACCGGGTTTCTCAACAGAAAATCTAGGCTTTCAGCGAAGGAAAGCTGCAAAAAACCCGGTTTCTGACTCTATGAAGTGAAACAGTACAGCATAGTAGCAAAGATACAGGCATCGCAATTCTAGCTATTCTGTATGAGTGCGATCGCTAGCAAATTATCAAACCCAAAGCTGACTGTACTTGTTTTACCCTGCTTAGGGATAACTTAAGCAAGCGCTAAACTCCAAATCTCGAAGGAATTTTCGTTGATATGAAATTCAAATCGTTTTTGTCTACCTTTGTGGTAGTAATGTTGGCAATTGCGATCGTCTTTGTGCCTGCACCAGCTTTCGCGGCACTTACTCCCATTAATACGGATTTACAAAATGGTGAATTAACCGTATTAGCAACTGAATCCAAAGATTTACCCGGCTTCAGTAACAATTTGAAGTATCCCGTCAAAGTAAAAATTAGCGCGGAGGGAATGTGGCGAGGCGCTAAGGCCGGTGAACCAAATGGCGATGCAGTAGATGCTAATGCTACCACTAATGTTAAATACGAGGCATGGCTCTTCCCCGACTTGAAATTAGGCACTCTAGTAGCAGAAATCAAAAATGCAAAAGGAGTGAGGAAATTTATCAAGAGCGGGAAAGATCAAGCGTTTGACCTGCAACCGGGAGATACAGTTTCCTTCATTTTTAATGATGGACTCCCCTTCTTTAGCGACAATAGTGGAAGTCAAAAACTTAAGTTTTCGATTGTCGCTGATAAACCTGCCGAACCTGTAGCGCCACCAGCGCCACCTGCACCAAAGACAATTGCTTGTGCTAATGGCAGTAGCTCTACTCCCGAATTTTCGCTGAATATTCCTTACAAGAGTTTTGCCAATAATAGTCCATTTAAGAATCTCAAAACTAATTCCGATTGGTTTTATTTAGAGGATTTCAAAGATGCGAATTTTACTCTGAATACACCCGGAGTTGTGGCATCAAGTCCTAATGAAACCGATACTTACACCGACCCTGGATTCTTTGATTCTGTGGATGAAGATGACGGCGCAATTGATAACAGAGGAAGAGCGCGAGACCGCTTGGTTTTATCCAAAGGCGACATCAAATTTACATTTGATAAAAGCCAGGGAGATTATCCCACAGATGCTGGGATTGTTTGGACAGATTTCCACGGTAATGACCCAAGTTTTGGCAGTGGGAATTTAACATTTGAGGCTTTTGATGCTTCTGGAAAGAGTCTAGGCGCTAAAGGGCCATTTAAAATTGGCGGTGATTTTTCCACGATGGGTGAAACTGACGAAGATCGTTTCTTCGGTGTTCACTATGACGGCGGTATATCTGCTATTAAAGTGACAGTTCCTGCTGTTACCAATGGTGTGGAATTCGATCATCTTCAGTACGGTCATAAATGTCGGATTTAACCTCACAAAGAGGTAGTTCATCAGCAGTTTGATTCTGGTGCGATCGAACTTTAAAAAAATGACTCTGTGCGGATTACGTACAGAGTCATTTTGTTTGGATCGGCATCGTGAAAATAAATTGACAAAAACAACAAGATATGTATTGTGTAGGGGTGATCGCGAGAAGCAACAATTGTTATGTCCAAATGCAACGCCGGAGCCGGGGTCTCTATCCGCATACATATCTATTATGTTTTGTCAACCTTTTTTACTAGACTGGCGCTCTAGGTGCGATCGCGATCGTCTACACAGATCCCCGACTTCGACAAGAAGTCGGGGATCTCGGCTGCGACTGCGATCGTGAAAACTCCCACCCAGCATCCCACTATTCCCCCTCTACACAGATCCCCGACTTCGACAAGAAGTCGGGGATCTCGCCTGCGACTGCAAATCTCCCGAATGCGCTGCCTTTGTTAATAAGTTAAACAGTAGCTGTACGGCATAATTAAAATTATTGGATAACGGACATGACATCAGATGCCGTGCGATCCAAAAATGTTCGCAATCAAGATGAGATTAAGGAGGGTGGGTCAGCGGGTTAACATTTGTGATGAGTGTAAAAATCTGATGTCTGACGCACGCTACAACTGCTATTTAAAGATATTTAGTAACTGGTAACTTAAAAATGATTAGTGACGAAATTCGCCGAAGAATTCAACAGGTTAAGGAACAACGTCTCACTAAATTAAATTTGAATAATAACTGGAAACCAGATGAGGAAAGATTAACCGAAATTCCGACCGAGGTGTTTGAGTTAGAGTGTTTGGAAGAGTTAAATTTAAGTTGTAATAAACTAACAAGCGTACCAGAAGCGATCGCCCGTCTCACCAATTTATCCGTACTTGATTTAAGTGGCAACGAACTAACAAGCGTACCAGAAGCCATCACCCGTCTCAGCAATTTATCCGTACTTAATTTAAGTTTTAACCGACTAACAAGCGTACCAGAAGCCATCACTTGTCTCACCAATTTATCCGTACTTAATTTAAGTTTTAACCAACTAACAAGCGTACCAGAAGCCATCACCCGTCTCACCAATTTATCCGCACTTTATTTATGGGATAACAAAATAACGAGCATACCAGAAGCGATCGCCCGTCTTACCCATTTATCCACACTTGATTTACATAAAAACCGACTAACAAGCGTACCAGAAGGGATCGCCCGTCTCACCAATTTATCCGAACTTGATTTAAGTAGGAACCAACTAACAAGCATACCAGAAGCCATAATATTGCTCCCCAATTATTAGATTCCAATCCACGCCAATACGAATGGAATCCCAGCGATAATTTATTTCTGCGTTATGAATATGACTTTATGCCCAAAGGCATTTTAACCCGCTTCATTGTCGAAATGCACCACTATATTGACGAACCGAAAGTCTGGCGCAGTGGCGTAATTTTAAAACGGGATAATACCTTCGCTGAACTTATCGAAACTTACGACAGGCGCGAAATTAAGATTCGCTTATCTGGAACAAACAAACGCGGATTTTTAGAAGTAATTACGGATAAATTAGACGAAATTCATCGTAGTTACGAACGATTGAAAGTGAAAAAGATGATTCCCTGTAATTGTTTCGCGTGTAAAGATAGCCAAACTCCTCATTTTTACGATTTTGAGAAGTTACGCCAACGCATGGCGAACAACAAACAAAATATTGAATGTGACAAACCACCCTATAACGAAGTTAACATTCTGAATTTGATTGATGATACAATTGGGAGAGACAAGTTTATCCAAAAAGAAACCGAACGGGAATCAAATATTAATTATCATATCCATAATTCACAAGTTCAAATAAATCAAGGAACAAGTGCTATGGCAGAAAATCAAAACAAACCAATTAGAGTTAAAAGTGCGTGGGCGAATGGCTCATTTTATCTCTTCGTTTTTGTAGTTGTAGTAGCAGGAATTGGCTTTTTAGGAAATCAATTAGCTTTTCCCACTTTCTGCGTTGTGGTGATAGGTGGTATTTTATTCGTTCCCATCATTGGTGCATTACAACTTAAGCAGGATGAACGCTTACAAGATGAGACATTTTTAGAGTTAATGAAAATGGTTATCGGTCAATTACCGTTAATTGGCGATGTTTTAGGTAAGGTTTTAAATCCAAGTAATAAATCTGAAAATGAGTAGATGAATAGATCCCTAGATCCCCGACTTCTTCAAGAAGTCGGGGATCTGAGTAATAGAGTAAATCAATAAAAGATACGTTGTTGCGCTTTAGCGCTAAAGCGCAACAACATACCTAAGAAAGTTTTACTTGACACATTCTGAAATTAGTTCTAAAATTGAAGTAGATATAATATTAAATTAATAATCCAAGTTGTTAGTTAGAAGATAAGTCTTATTCTTTGTACGTTGTTGGGCTTGACACCTCTTATAAAACCTGGCATAAGAGGCGTCAAGCCCAACAACATACCTTTATGTAAATAACTAGCAACTTGAGTTAATATAAAAACCATGATAGAACCAAACGTAAAAATATTGTTAATATCGAGATAACCAAATAGAGGAAAAGCAGTATGGTACAACAACTACCAACTGAAACTAAACCACAAATCATCTACCCCGACAGCGACGGACAACCAATGTCAGATAATACCAAACAATTCCGCTGGATTGTCACAATCAAAGAAAATCTAGAAATTTTATTTGCGAATAATCCAGAGGTATTTGTTGCAGGCGATCTCTTATGGTATCCCATCGAAGGCGATAACAAAACCCGGATAGCACCTGATGCAATGGTGGTTTTTGGTAGACCAAAAGGAGACAGAGGTTCCTACAAACAATGGGAAGAAAATAACATCTCTCCCCAGGTAGTGTTTGAAATTTTATCACCTGGAAATCGCCTCAAAGAAATGACCAGAAAACACCTGTTTTATCAACAATATGGTGTTGAGGAATATTATATCTACGATCCAGATGAAGTGGAATTAACCGGATTGATCCGTTCGGGAGATAGATTAGCAGAAATTGAGGCAATTAATGGTTGGATAAGTCCAAGATTGGGAATAAAATTTGAGTTAAAATCTGATACTCTGGAAATTTTTCGTCCCGATGGACAGCGATTTCTTACCTCAGTTGAATTGGATAGATTGAGGGAACAGGAACGTCAACGCGCTGAGGATGCGATCGCACAACTAGAAACCGCAAACCAGCGATATCAAGACTTAATAGAACGATTGCGATCGAAGGGAATTGACCCAGAACAATTATAGACGATTGATGATAGAAACCCGGTTTCTCTAAGAAACCGGGTTTCTAGTCTAAGAAACTGGGTTTCTAGTATAATTAGAACAATTTGCACAAGTATGGCCGAATTAATGTACTCATCAAAATCTTAAGACTATAATGGTGATAATAATTATACATTGGAGTAATTATGCCCAGTTTTTCAGCCGATCCTGCCAATATTGCTGATTTGCTGCAAATTATTCGGGATGGTTACGAAATTAACTTGATGGCGGGTGAGTACAAAGGGCCATTTACTATTGAAAAAGCGATCGCAATTCGCGGAAATGGTGCAGATACGGTTATTTTTACAGCCGATGAGCCAGCATTGATCGTAAAAGTACCAGGGGTGCGGATCGAGAATTTAGCGATCGCACGCACGGTGGGAGGCGACAAGGGAGAAGTGGCGCTATTCGCTGAAATAGGAACATTGCCTATATTAGAGCAAGTTAGATTGACCGGAATAGCCGAAAATGTTTGCTGGTCAGGCGCTAACTGGGATATTCCGCCAATATTGGATTTTGGGGAAGTGGAATGCGATCGCTTGGTGCAGCGTTCTTGGCAATTACAAATAGGTGCAGCTTGCGAAATTGTATCCGATCTTACTTGGCTGCACGTACAGCCAAATTACTTATCGCCAGGGTTACAAAATTTAGAAATAAAATTGAATTCAAACAATATTTTACCAGGAACAAATTTATCTGGTTTTATATTTTTAGCTGATGCAGAATCATTTCGCGAAATTGAAATTACAGCCAAAATTAAACAAAAATCTACCTCTAATATAGGAGGTTACGCGAGCAGAGAAGAAGAGTCAGACGAGTTAGTTTACCAAAAATTTGGTTATCGGTTGGTTGGCGAGAGTGGAATTAATAATTTGATTGGCGATGTAGAAGGAAAAGCCGCCATAGACAGGTATTTTGATTTTGCAGAAAAACGCGATCGAGCCGAAGAATTACTAGATAAAATCCTCGGACAAGAACCACATTTATTTTATCTGCGTCGCCGGGGAAAAGGACAAGAAATAGGCGAAGAAAAATGGGAACTTACGATCGCCACCGATCGAGATGATATTGAATTACCTGATATCCTCCAAGAACGCCAAAAAACCTTAAGTTTGGTAGCAGTTGTCAGTCAAGATGGATATGGCGGTTTGCGGGTATTATCGGCTAGATTATTATCAGCAGATAAGGGAAAAGTAGATGCTTTTAGCATACCTTATCGGATTCAGTTGTTGCGCGATCGCCAACATCGCATCGGCATACCGCCATCCGTTATATCCAGTATAGCAAAATTACCTTTCTGCGGCGATCATCTACCAACAGAAGAACAGCTAAAAGCTTGGCAAACCTTTTTAAATATTGAAGAACGCTTGGCGAAAGAGCGGCAATTTTGCGTTTCTTTTATTAATCATAACTCTGGTGCTGATACTCGGAAAATTACTTTTGAAATTGATGCTGATAAAGCCACTATTGATAGTTCATCAGGAACTTTTCTGAAACCTGATAATTTTTGGCAACGAGCTTCTAAAGCACGAAATGAAGATATTCAGCTTTTGGAAATTGCTGCCGATGGTAACGGCGAACAAATTGAATATAGATTGGGAAATATTGAAGAAATCGATCGAGAAAAAAGTTTAATCCGTATTAGGATAGATGCCGAAATAGTCGATAAAATAATAGAAGGAAATTATCAAATTCCCCAACAAGGATTTTTGTCTTTTGAAGCAGCAGGAGATTTAAGCCAAATTAAACGCAAGAAAAAAGCATTAGAAGAATTACAAAAAGGAAACGCACAAAATCCTTATTTGGGTGAATTTTTCTTTGATGCTGCGAAAGCAAGACCTCTGCAAAGACACATTAAACTACCACCGGAAGATTTATTATTACCCTCTGCGAATGACGACCAAATTGCCGCAGTAGAAGCGGTACTTGCTGCCGATGATTTGGTGCTAATTCAAGGGCCACCTGGTACGGGAAAAACAACAGTTATTGCCGAAATTTGTTACCAAATTGCTTTGCGAGGCGGACGCACCTTGATTGCTTCCCAAGCAAATTTAGCCGTAGATAACGCACTTAGCAGATTAATTCACAGTCCGGTAATTCGTGCTTTGCGAAAGGGACGTGCGGAGAGAGTTGAGGAAGAAGGATTACCATTTTTGGAAGAACAAGTAATTGGTACTTGGTTGAAAAATACGGCTGAAGATTGTGAAAAGCGGTTGAGTAAAAGAAAAGAAAATATCGATTTTTTTCGTCAGTTGTTGGCATCGGCAGAAAAGTTTGCTAGCTATTTGAAAGCAGAAGAAACTATCGAACAAGACCAAAAAACTTGGCAGAATCTCCAAGAATCAATCGAAGCAGATGAAAGAGAAATAGTCAGTCAAATTTCGGAAATTAAAGCACAGCAAACTCAAATTAATTCGCTTATTTTAGACTTGAATTTTCTGTGCAAATATGCTAATATAATCAGTTGGGAAGATAAGGAAATATTTAATTTATTAGAGCGGTTAAAGAAATCCGCCACTAATGATAATTATCTCAAAGAATTTATCGCTAACGTGCAAATGGCGGTAAACTTAGCTAAGAGAATGGGTTTAATTTCTCCCGGTAATCGCGAAGCATTTGGGTTAGCTGCTTGGTTGCGGGATACTATTCCTGGTTGGGTTTCGGAAGCTGGTAGGGGACTGGCGGAAGCGAAGAATGCGATCGCATCAATTAACGAAACCGAAAAAGCCGTACAAATTTACCAGCAACACCTGACGGGGCGACAACTATAGCTCAAAGGTAGACTGGATAAGCATTTCGGCGCGATGACCTCGTTGATAATAAGGTAATTTATGAGGACTTAAAGACATTAATTTAGCAGTTTGTTCACTAAATAAATCTAGAGATTCCA
>NZ_JBHFNU010000127.1:0-123386 GCF_041929145.1 Aerosakkonema sp. BLCC-F183
TACCCAGCCTACTCCTCTGCAACAAACAGCTTTGGATTTGCTGGGAGTTGGGTTGTAGTGTACCCATGTAATTGGCCGAGCTTGAACCCTTAAAGCCAAGCCCAGCATACCTTCCCCCTTTTTGTCAAAAGGGAACTCCAGCTTAACCAGCAGCAACAGCAGCCGATTCCAACTTAGCTACTAACTTAACGCCAAACTCAGTTTCAAAGCAGCCTTTTTTGTAATCCAAACTCCACAGTTCCAAGGCGCAGTCATCATTTGGTTGGGATGGAATAAGCCGCAAGCAAACTTCTCTTACCTCCGGGCGATATTCGCACTTCACTTGTCGAATTGCACCTATTTGTCTTCGATCGAGCGCTACTGCCAATCGCAATAAAGTATTTAACTGACATACTATCTGCCGATGTTCTTTCGTTGGCAAGTTGCGATAGTTATCGTGTTTTTTCTTCGGACAACTTTTGCGGTGATAACGCGCTAAATTGGCAATTACGTCGATCTCGGTTTCGGTGTAACCCAGCAACTCGCTATTGCGGATTAAATAGTAAGAGTGTTTGTGATGCGAGGAATGACCGACGTGGTGACCGCAGTTGTGTAAAATACCAGCAACCCAAAGCAGTTCTCTTTCTGGCAAACCCCAATTATGAAGAATGCCTTTGGTTTGGTCAAATAAACTGAGGGCAAATTCAGCAACTCGCTGGCTGTATTCCAGTTTAACTTGATATTTTTGGGCAGTTCTGATCGCGCTGCGCTCACGGACTGAACTTTGATACCGCAGTCGATCTTCAATTAAACCATGTGTGAGCATCCAGTCAACAATGACGCCTTCGCGAAGACTGCGTTCGCAAATTGTGATTGTCTCTAAACCCAGTAGCGTCATCGCTTCTTGCAAGATTACCGCACCGGCAACTATAATTTCGGAACGCCTATCTGACATTCCCGGAATAGCAGCGCGTTCTGCATAATTCATCTTTCGCAAACGCAGAATTATCTCGCGCAAATCTTTCAGGCTAAACTGATAGCCGTTCAGGGGTGTGGGAACGATGCCCAACTTTTCGCGGGCGTGGATAAGTGCTAAAGTTTCTATTGTGCCAGCGGTACCAACCAGGCGGGGACGCTCACCGGGATTGAGATTTTCCCGTAATTCTTCAACTGACCTTTCCAGCATCCCCCGCACGTAAGCTTGTAGAGATAAAAATTCCCCATTGCTGATGGGGTCGGTAGTGACAAATTCCGTCGTGAGTCGAACTGCGCCTATTTTGGTGCTGCTGAGACTGCGCGGTTCCTGACTGTCTCCTAAAATTAATTCTGTGGAACCGCCGCCGATATCTATAATAATGTGGGGTAGGTTGTTGAATTCCATCCCCGACAGCACGCCCAAATAAATGCGTCGCGCTTCTTCTTGTCCGGAAATTAAATCGACGCGCAACCCGATTTCAGCTTCGATTTGTTTGAGGAAATCTCGTCCGTTGGGCGCTTCCCGTACCGCACTGGTGGCGACGGCGATAATTTGTTCGGCGTTTAAGCTTTTGGCGACTTCTTGACAGCGGCGCAGGGTGACGATCGCTTTTTGCATTATATCTGGTTTGAGGTTCCCAGTTTCGGGGTCGCGATCGCCCAATCTTACCGTGTCTTTCTCCCTGTCGATGATGGTAAAAGCTGGTAGCGAGGGAATAATCCGCACTACCACCATATGAATAGAATTTGTACCGATATCAATAGCAGCGAGAAAGCGGTCTTTCTCCAAAGCGCTACCAGAAATACTCACCCTGCTTTCAGAAATTGAATTGACCATCATAAACTTGTGTTGGGTGAAAATCCCAGCCCCTCCCTCCAGGTATAAAGATATCCTATAGGGAGGGAAAGTAATGCAAATAATTAATCGATGCTATGCTTACCCAGCAAGAACGCCAACCGGAACCTACCTGGCTGACTGTTATTCGCCTCCTGAGATGGGATAAACCCGCAGGACGCCTAATTTTGATGATTCCTGCCCTTTGGTCTGTATTTTTGGCTTCTCGCGGTACACCTCCCGCGCCGCTTGTCGGCGTCATAGTACTGGGTACTTTAGCTACCAGTGCTGCCGGTTGTGCGATCAACGATTTGTGGGATCGGGATATCGATCCGCAAGTGGAACGGACGCGCAATCGCCCTCTCGCGTCTCGCGCTTTGACGGTACGTACAGGTATTGTGGTAGCATTTATTGCTATGTGCTGCGCTGGTGTGTTGGCGCTGTATCTCAATCCCTTGAGTTTCTGGCTGTGTGTGGCGGCTGTCCCGGTTATCGTTTTTTACCCTACAGCTAAGCGGGTGTTTCCCGTACCCCAGTTGGTGCTTTCTATTGCTTGGGGTTTTGCGGTACTGATTAGCTGGAGTGCGGCGATCGCACATTTAGAATTATCCAGCTGGCTGCTTTGGGGCGCAACTGTACTGTGGACATTGGGATTTGATACAGTTTATGCCATGAGCGACAAAGAAGACGACCTGAAAATAGGCATTAATTCCAGCGCTATCTTCTTTGGAAACTACGCCGCTGAAGCTGTGGGTATTTTCTTTTTGGGTACAGCTAGTTTGCTCGCAAGTCTCGGCGTCCTCATGCAGCTGCATGGGAGCTTTTGGCTATCCCTGGTAATCGCAACAATTGGATGGATTTGGCATTATTCCCAATTGCGAAAAGAAGACTTACCGAAACCAGTTTACGGTCAAATCTTCCGCCAAAATGTTTGGATTGGTTTTATTGTACTCGGTGGTACGATCGCCGGCAATTTGTTTTAATGTCAAAAGATCGCTAAGCCGGGAATGTGGGAGAATGGAAAATTACGATCGCGTTCAATTTACTAAATAGCACCTATGCCTGTCAAAGTTGGAGATATCGCGCCTGATTTCACCCTAACTTCCCAAAATGGCTCCTCAGTCAGCCTTAACGATTTTCGCGGTCAAAAAGCCGTTGTTCTCTATTTCTACCCCAAGGATGACACACCAGGATGTACGGCTGAATCGTGTGCTTTTAGAGATAGTTATGAAACCTTCAAAGATGCTGGTGCAGAAGTGATTGGCATCAGCGGCGATTCATCAAATTCCCACGCTCAATTTGCCAGTAAGTATCAGCTTCCCTTTACTTTGTTGAGCGATACTGGTAACAACGTCCGAAAACTATACGGCGTTCCTGCCACTTTAGGACTCCTGCCCGGACGAGTTACCTATGTGATTGACAAAAATGGAGTTGTGCAGCATATCTTTAACTCACAGTTAAACTTCAAAGCTCATGTTGATGAGTCTCTCAAAACGCTGCAAGAACTTCAAAAAGTCTAGGCAATTTTAAATTTTAGATTGCAGATTTTAGATTTAAATCTAAAATCTGCAATCATTTCTGTCTTTAGCTATTAACTTCGTAGGTTGGGTTGAGGCACGAAACCCAACAAATACGTTGGGTTTCGCTTCGCTCAACCCAACCTACCAAAAAATGATGAGGGTATTGCTATGACAAAAATCATTATCGGCGTAATGGGCCCGGGCGATCGTGCCACTGCATCCGATTTGGCTTATGCTTACGAGTTGGGCAAACTCATCGCCCAAGAGGGATGGGTGTTGCTGACTGGCGGCAGAAATGTGGGTGTGATGGACGCCGCCACTAAGGGTGCAAAGGAAGCTAACGGTCTTACTATCGGTATTCTTCCCAAGAACGATCGCAACACCATCTCTGAGGCAGTTGACATTGCCATCTTTACCGATATGGGCAATGCCCGCAATAATATCAATGTACTTTCTAGCGATGTAGTGATAGTCTGTGGAATGAGTACGGGGACTGCTTCCGAGGTTGCCCTTGCGCTCAGAAGTAACAAAAAAGTAATTTTGTTAAATAATACAGAGGAAAGTAAAGCTTTTTTTACAAGTCTATCAAAAGATAACGTTTTTATTGTCACAAATCCCCAGTCAGCTATTTTAACTGCCAAAGAAATAGGCGATTTTGCCTAAACCACTATCGAAAGAGCGATCGTATTGCTTTTTTAGCCAGCCTTTGGAAATAAAACAAACTATATAAAACTATATTTATCTTTGCACGGAACGAAGATAGCCTTTCTGAGGCGGTAGGTGAAGCTTATCCAACAGCGCTACGATCGAATTATCGAAAGTCTGAAAGCTGGCGGGGTGTTATATGAAGGATAATACGATGTCACTCGATCGTCGCACGGGGACTTCTTTTTCCCTTACCAAAGTTAGCACAAAAGTGTTTGCGGCTGTGGCGATCGCTCTGAGCTTATCCGTATCGGCAAACGCCGAGCCCGTTGCCCAATCGAGAAACACTCGTTCTCAGCAAGCTCAAGTACCGGCAATAGTTTATCTACCCGATGTGCAATTGCAGCAACTCGCACCGCAAGAAGTTGCCGTAGCAGCAAATCGCCCAGTCACCGATGCCGTCGGTAAAATTCTGCAAGCTTACAAAGGTCAGGATGTTGGCATCACCGGGTACAACGTGAGCATTGACCCAAATACCCACGTAGCCACAATCAATTTTATCATCAAAGATCCTCGCGGAGCCGAAGTTTTTGATAGTTTGAGCGGTGCCAATCAATACGCTTTGTTTGAATCGATTCGGCAAACTCTGCTGAGCCAATCTCTGTTCAATATTCAGGAAATAAATTTCACTGCAAACGGCGTTCCTTTTGATATTTGATAGCGCTCGTACTTGAGATGGAACGGGGGAGCGATCGCGGTTAATTTGGGTGGGCGATCGCTCTTTTAGTTGTATAGTCGATCGCACTTTTTCTTTCATCAGTTAATGGTGCGATCGCAGCTTTATTTCACAGATGGTTTCAACTTCACATTTTCAAGGAAGTTCACCAAAATAAAATGTATTAGTAGATGGGTTGACAGCGTAGCAAATTCTTTCCAAAAAACCAATTTGACCGATAAAAGAGGGAAAATTTCCCCAATATTCTTCTAGATCGGGAACAAAAGCCGTAGCAGATATATCCTGTTCTTCGCCCTCGTCGGCAGGCAAAATCATGTTTAAACGAATTATAACCCCCTCTAGCCGCATACCTCTAACTAGCATAGTTATTCTTTCTAAGGGAGTAAAGCGATCCAAACCAGCCTGTCTCGCTATTTTGGGTGCGATAATCGGATAAGGCGCACCTGTGTCGAGTATAGCTTCTGTCCTGACATTTTCGACTTTCACAGGTAGGATAATCCGATTTGTAGTTTCACTTGGGGTCGCCGGAGCATAATTATACCGAATAGCCCCTCTCGCAAAAGTTTCTCCGTCAGGGAACAGTAGCAAAGCCATTAATAAATCACCGTGAAGAACACATCATTTGTATCATCTATTTGCTCCACTAAATCATCAATAGAACTGCCTATGGCTAATAATTCACCATCGCGTACTGCTACCCATTGATTCAAATATTTACGATCGCGACGTTGCTGACTCACCCATTCTCGACTTTTTTGCCAACCTTTATCAATAGGTCTTTTTACTGAAGTTATCTTCGATGGCGCTAGAATGTCGGCGCACTTCTTGATGTCTTCACGATCGGGATAATGCTTGAGAGCTTGAGTTGAAAGTTCCTGTGCTTTGGTATGAGCGCCGCTGGATATGGCTTCTCGCATTGCATTGATGTAATCTTCTGGAGTGTTGTAGGTCATATTGAAACTTATCTATAATATGACTGTGCTATTGTATTTTAACTTAATTTATGAGGAAGTGCGATCGCTCTCTCCCATATCTTCCGTTCTTTGAGATTCTGCATCAAAAGGAAATGCTAATCGAATATTAATATCAATTGATATAGTATGTTGTTCAACACCTAAATTCACTATTTTTACTAATGGCTCTAGCGGCAAAGAATAATTTAATTTAGATTTAACAGAGGACTTAGTTTGACTTTTATATCCCGCACCTTCTAGAAAATTATTAATATTTCTCCAATTACCTACCTTTTCATTAGGTACATCTGGCATTCTTTTAAAGTATTGGTATAAAGTTTTGCAAACATAAACCTCAACACCCTTGGGACTTTGCAACAGTTTGCGGGCTATTTCAGCCGGACTGCAACCGCACAGCAGCCCCCGCAAATAAAGCTTTTCCCGCTCAGTCAGTCCCTTTCTCGCACGAGGAGCGCATTTCTGCTTAGCTTCCGCCAAATCTCGGTACAGCCTTTCTAAATCCCAGTTATTTGCAGCCTCGGCAAACATCTCATCGTTAGACATGGCAAGGGTTTTGGGTAAGTTGATAGTGTGATGCTAACTGAAAATTATAGCGTTTGTTAGTCGATTAATAGCAAAGGTTAGTTTATCATCTTTCCAAAGCAGGACATTATAGAGTTTGCTTTCATACTTTCTGGCTAAGTAAAAATACTTGGGGGTAAACAGGTGTGGGATAAAAGGCAAAATGTAAAGATTTGTAATAAAAGCCAACCTTTTGCATAAAAGTTGGGGCGTAGACCAGAAATATAAGTAGATATTCGCGAGAGGTTACTCAGCGGCTAAGCGGGTGAGTAAGGAACGTGGAGTCTAATGGTTGGGCGATCGCTAACTCAAAAATGGTAAACCTTATATATGTTTGGGACAAACTTGGTTGGGCAAACCCTACAAGGACGTTATCGCATTACACAAAAACTGGGAGAAGGTGGCTTTGGCGAAACTTATCTAGCGATAGATACTTGCGATTTCAATGAACCTTGTGTTGTTAAAAGACTTAAAGCTCAAAGCCAAACTAATATCAAATGGGTGCAACAGGCATTTGAGCAAGAAGCGCAAATGCTCAAAAAGTTAGGAAAACATCCCCAGATACCTAAATTACTAGCTTATTTCCCAGAACAGCAAGAATTTTTCCTAGTTCAAGAATATATTGAAGGTAATAATCTTCGCACCCAAATCAATATCGGTAGTCGGTGGAATGAAAACCAAGTTATTTTTTTATTGCAATATATTTTAGAAGTTTTGGAATTTGTTCAGCAAAATGGAGTCATTCACCGCGATATTAAACCAGAAAATATAATAATCCAAAAGAAAGATAATAAAATCATACTAATTGATTTTGGTGCTGTAAAACAAGTCAGCACTCAAGTATTTAACACTCATGGACAAGTAGTAGCAACAACTGTTGGGGTTGGTACACCAGGTTATATGCCTATAGAACAGATGCGAGGACATCCGGCATTGGGCAGTGATGTTTATGCAGTAGGAATGATTGGCATTGAAGCTCTCACTGGCATACTTCCAAGCAATATTCCGATCGATCCTAACAATCTCGAACTTGTGTGGCGAAACCAAGCACAAGTGAGAAATGATGTGGCTAATGTTTTAGATAAAATGGTGCGTTACCATCCTAGCAAGCGCTATCAATCAGCATCAGAGGCACTAAAAGATATTCGTAAGTTAACAATAACTAAACCTCTATCACAACCACCAATACCACCACCACCAAATTTCATAAAATACGCAGGTTTTTCCACAAGACTGGTAGCCGACATTATTGATAAAACTATCTTAATAGTTGGAAGTGTAATGTGGGATTTAATTACACAAACACCTACAACTAATGGCGAAGAATTTTTGGGCAGAATTATAGTGGCTTATGTAATACTTGGATTTCTCTATTGTCCAGTTATGGAAAGTTCTAACTTTCAAGGAACGCTAGGCAAAAAGTTACTGGGAATTGTTGTAACCGATATCAACGGGAATCAGCTATCTTTTGAGCAAGCTACTAAGAGGCATAGTAGTAAATTGCTATCTTACTTAACTCTTTTCATAGGTTTTTTTATGGCTGGCTGGACAATCCAAAAGCAAGCTTTGCATGACAAAATTTGCCAAACTTTAGTAGTGAGGAAATAATCAGATGTCTAGATCGAGTTACTACGCAGGTATTAACAAAAGATTTGTTGCTATTTTGATTGACGGAATTTTTCTGTCATTTCTATACTTCATTGCTTGTGGGAAAGCCCCTAACCCGGAGAATAACCCCAAAGGATTTATTATCTACAGTGTTTTGACAACTGTTATAAGCTGGATTTACTTTGCTGGAATGGAAAGTTCCGACTTACAAGCAACTTTTGGAAAACAAGTATTGGGAATTGTTGTAACCGATACGAAGGGCAATAAAATTTCTTTTGGAAAAGCGACAGGTAGGTATTTTGCTAAGTCAGTTTTTCTTGCTATTTGGATAATAGCTTTCATTATTGCAGTTATGGCATCTATAGCAGGAGATAACTCTCCTTACTGGGGTGTAGCTAGATTGGTATTTATTATTGGATTTTTAATATTAATCATCGGCTTCTTGATGGCGGGTTTCACGTCAGAAAAGCAAGCTCTCCATGATATTATCGCTAGATGTTTAGTTGTGAATGGAAGCGGTCAATCTACTGCTATTCCCTGGAAAATTATCATTGGATTGGCAATAACAGCAATTTTATCTAGAGGTGTTATAGCACAGTTTCCCTCGACTCCTGTTACCCCAAAGCCCGATCCAACACCAACACCAATTCCTACAAGATCTGGATCGCCGACTATTTCACCTACGTTAACGCCTACGGAAACTGCTACGCCTACGCCTACAGAAACCACTACATCTCAAGTAGAAACCAATAATTCAGGTATTCCTAAGTCAGGTAAATTTACTATTTGTGGATCTGAAGAACAGCTGATTGAGCCTGGTAATAATAACATTGATGGTGACTGGAAATTGCAGTTTAGCGGTGGCGCAACTACCCATATAGCAAGACTTAAAATGCAAGGAGATTCAGGAATAATGAGAGTTATATTTCCCGACAGTAGTGGTGAAGGAAGAAAAGTGGGTAAAGTAGATCAAACAATGCAATTGTATAGTTCGTCTCAAGGATTGGTTTTGTTAGGTTTTAATCCAGTAAATCCTGACACTGGAGAGCGTGTTACTTCTTATCAGGCTGATAATTTTCTTATTAAACAGGAACTAGATGGTTCTATTACAATTAAAAACTGTGATGATGGGGGCAATATTTCACCTGTCAAGGTAGAACCATACAATAATAATGAATGAAATTTATCCTTTTCATTCCCCCATCCCAAAAGCTCTCTCCTAATTGTGCGATCGCACTTTCCTCTACCCATCTCAAAAGCTCTCGCACTCACTCTCCTCTAACTGTGCGATCGCCATTCCTAAGTTAAAATATAAGTTGTCGGCTCGGAAAAGACAAATTATGCCCGTAAACTGGAGAGAACATATTATTAGTACCCCAGAGGTACTGCGAGGTAAACCACGAATCAAAGGAACAAGAATTCCCGTAAGTCTGATTTTAGGTTATTTAGCATCAGGTAATACCGTCGAACAAATTATTCAAGAGTTTCCCGATCTAGTCAAAGAACAGATAGATGCTTGTCTTGATTACGCTCGCGATTTGTCAGAGTTTGAAACAGTTGCCTAATGAGTTTAAGATTTTTCATCGATCAATGCGTTCCTAATTCTATTATCCAAACTATTCATGATGCAGGTCATCAAGTTTTAGTTTTGAGAGATTACATCCCCATTGAATCTCCCGACATTGCTGTGATCGTCTTCTTGATATTTTTCCAACCTACCATCTATAGCCATTTTCTCTACCCCATTGCAGCCATGCTTGTGCCATTTGTTGTAATCTGCCACGTTGTTCTGATTTAACAGGATTAGCGCCTGTAATGGCTTGCAACGCCCAAAACCAATGGTCGGGTTCTTTTTCTAAATCTCTCAAAATTAGGGGAACCACCGCTTGACCCATACCAATAATTCTTTGATAAGCTGGGTGCATTGACATTTTCATAATTAGCGACATCATACCTGTCTCGCGTCGCCATTGTTCTGCTAGTTCTAAAAAAGTTGCTTCTAAATCTGCTGTATCTACAATCGGGTAAGAAAAACAAGCATTTGCTCCAGAAATTCGATAGGCTTTTTCCATATATCTTTCAATTCCTTGTTTTTTTACTATAACTTTCTCCATTATCTCACAACAAGAGCGATCGCGAGTGCGTGACCCAGCCATATCGCTCTACTTAATACGTAGCATTATCGCCCTCTCAGCATCAACATCAAACTCAACTACTCCCAACTACAATACTCAATTCATCTACCATTTCCAAATTAGCTATTTCATCAACTTTTGGCAAATTTTCTCGCTGCAAAAACTCCTCAAACAACTCAAAAAAGCGCTTCATTGCATCTGCTTCATCTTCAGAATAAAAAAGAATAATCCGACTCCAAGATTGAGTATTTGCTTGCTTAAAACGATGTTCTATCCATTCTTGAAATTTTTCAAAATCTTTTTCTTGTGCTGTAATTGGGATACCAATTTGACGGCGGGCAAAAGTATAGCCATCTAGGAAAACATGAAGGTGACTGAGCGATCGCTTGCCCAAATATAAAGATGGTCTTTGCTTAATTTTCCCTAGCAAATCGTACAAATCTAACATCCCGATCTCTCCGTTTAATTAAAATTTTATCTCTTTGTCAATTTTTTACTATAAATTTGCCCATTATCTCACAATAAATGCGATCGCTCTTTCCTCCCCCCATCCCAAAAGCCTCGCACTCACTCTCGCCACAAGTGCGATCGCGTAGCTTGGCATAGCCGTATCGCAATCCGTAGCATTATCCCTCCCGCCGATCGACATTTTTCTCTTCACCCCTGCCACTATTTTGTTGATATGCTATCATGCTAACATATTAGCAAAAATGAAATGTGCGATCGTGAGAATATAGGAGTTAGAGGAAACCTAAGTGGGAAGCAAAACTCAAGTGCCAGCCAAGCGACACGACCCAAATTACATCCAGATATCTGGAGATGTCCGAAAAGAACTAGGACTTCAATTTAAAGCTGCCTGTACTCTCAAGCAGTTAAGCATCGGAGAAGGCTTGGAAGAGGCGATCGAGATGTGGTTAAATGCTTTGCCAGCCCCCTCATCCAACAAAAAGGGGGATAAGTGAGAGATCCAGACAGAGAAAAACAAGAACTGGGCAATCCAATCAACGAACCCGTACAAGCATATAACATAAAAGAAGCCAAACAGAAATGCGAACAGCTAGCAAATCAATACGAACGGCGTTTGGTAGATGTTCGCCCCGAAGGTAGAGCCTGGTTTCGTTGTTACTTTGAATGAGGTAAACAGATGAAAATTCGAGAATCAGTTGGTCAAAGTGTATGGAACTCTACTGTTGGGTGGTGCTGCGAACCTCTTGATTTTATCCCACCCGGTCATATTGCCCTAGCAATTGAAGCAACAACGTTAGATATTGTAGACTGGGATATTGAAGAAATTGGGCAAAAAGTAGGTTTTGAAATTGAATATCGATACACGGGAGTAAATGACCCAAAGGATTCATCTTTAGCTTGCGTGACTCAGTTTGTCGGTATCTATGGAGACTGGTTAAAGCTGGATCGGGATATGGAAATTCTCATCGCAGCTGGCATTCCGCGTCATCTATTTAAAATGCTTACTTCCAATGACGACATCGATTTGAAACCTGTAACGGAATACGTGCAAACCAGTCTTGTTTAGGGTGCTAAACTTGCTCTCCGTAAGCAAAGCGACATCCCAAAAGCGATAATGCTTCGCAACCCCTTCGGGGATCGCACTCACTCTCCCCACAAGTGCGATCGCCATCCGTAGCATTATCGCTAATCATTCTTCATCAGATAGGGTAAGAACTCGATAGTATAACTGGGTACTGACACGAAATCCAGCTTTCTCTATGAGAGCTTCCATCACAGGTTTTACAATTGGAATCAAACCTCTTTGTTTAGCTGTAACAAGAATACCTAATATACCAATAACTGATAGTCCAAGTTGTAAAGCTTCTCGTCTTCCTAGTCGTTCATCAATTAATAAGTCGTCGGCTTTTAGCTCGATCGCCAGAGCAATAGCATTAGCTTCTCCTAGATCGAGTCCGCGTTCGCTATGAAGTCTTTCAGCAAAACTTGGATTAGCAAGCGATCGCGTTTGTATCCATTCCAGATTGCAAATATTTTGAATTTCAACATTACTAGCCGCCTTAAGTTCGTCAGCTACAACATTAGGAATTATGACAATGCCGTAAATTTCGCGTAGCAACCAAAGATGTTCTACTAATATCAAATTGCATAACGGTGAAGTGTCGCTGACGACAATCATAACCAGCCTCGATCGCGTAAATGCTGAATGTCTTGTTCAAATTCCTCAACATCATAATGAACGCAAATACCACGACTAGCAAGAAGTTTCTGGAATTCGATTTGGTGCATTTGGGCAATTCTGCTAGCACGACCCAAAGTAATCAGTTCTTTTTGAAATAAAGCGATCGCAATTTCTCGCAGCCAGTCTGCTTCCCCTAAAGCAGTATTTTGAGCGATATCGTCGGGAATTTCCAGAATAATTTGCATATTACTTTTTCCCATTTAACGGTAATTTACCTTACATTATAGTTAGGCGATCGCCTAGCGTGGCGTAGCCGTATCGAGATAGCGATATGTAGCATTATTGCCTGTTCCTTTCCCAAGTGCGATCGCGCCTAAAAACTAAATGACTTACCAATAACATTAGTCGAACTTTAATTGATTAGACAAGTTGATGGCATTGGTGCAATTACAATATAGTTAAGTTTAACTCAACTAATACCTATTTGTAACGGTTTATGGAAATCGATCTACCTCTAGCAGACTATGACAAATTTTTGCGGGATTTGAAAGAGCATATCCGCAATGCTCAAATACGAGCATCTCTTGCAGTCAACCGCGAACTCGTATTGCTTTACTGGCAAATTGGCGGCGAGATTCTGACCCGCCAGCAACAACAGGGATGGGGAGCAAAGGTGATTAATAAGTTGGCAAAAGACTTGCAAAAAGCCTTCCCAGAAATGAAAGGATTTTCTCCCCGCAACCTTAAGTATATGCGAGCATTTGCAGAGGCATACCCTGATGAGCAATTTGTGCAGCAGCTTGCTGCACAAATTCCCTGGTTTCATAACTGTATCTTGCTCGACAAAGTTAAAGACGCAGCAGAACGACTGTGGTACATTCAGCAAACTATTCAGTATGGCTGGAGTCGAAGCGTATTAACCCATCAGATAGATAGTGGTTTGTATCGTCGCCAAGGGGGAGCAACAACTAACTTCGATCGCACTCTTCCCAAGCCTCAATCAGACCTAGCGCAGCAGGTTTTGAAAGACCCTTACAATTTCGATTTCCTCAGTTTAGGTAAAGAAGCACAAGAACGGGATCTAGAAAATGCTTTAGTAGCTCATATCCGAGATTTTTTGCTGGAGTTGGGAGTAGGGTTTGCTTTTGTTGGTAGTCAATATCCGATCGAAGTAAGCGGAAAACAATACCGCCTTGACTTATTATTCTACCACTTTCGCCTGCACTGTTTTGTAGTCATAGATTTAAAAGTAGTAGAATTCGAGCCGGAGTTTTCAGGCAAAATGAATTTCTATGTTTCAGCAGTGGATGATTTACTGCGAGGAGAGGACGATCGACCTACTATTGGCATTATATTATGCAAAACCCAAGATAAAACCATTGTAGAGTATGCGCTTCGGGATATCAATAAACCCATTGGTATTTCAACTTATCAGCTGAGAGAAGCACTTCCAGAACAATTGCAAGGTAGTTTACCCACGATCGAACAGTTAGAAATGGAATTGAATACAGCAGCTTTAGAAATAGAAACAGACACTGACACGCCTGGGTAATCAGATTGATATCAAAAATGTTGAAATCCTTGCATCAAGTTAAGAACCTCTTCCGGATAACAACCAGCAGCATCAACTAATCGCACATCAGAATCATTGGTAATGGTTCCCACAATTGCAGCACTTTCTCCCAATCTTTTCACCAATATCTCAGCTAATTCTGGGGGAAGACACAACACTAATTCAAAGTCTTCACCGCCATATAACGCCCATTTTATTGCTTGTTCTGGCGATATCCAGTTATGTAAAGATTGTGGAATGGGAATGTGCGATCGCTCTATTCTCCCCCCCACACCACTCATCTGACAAATCTGCACTACTGCATCTGCCAAACCATCGCTACTATCCATTCCAGCAACTTCAATTTTGGATTGGGAATTTAAAATATCCCAGAGAGTTGGTAAAATATCTAATCTGGGTTTTGGACGTTGGTGTGCTTGAATTAATGACTTTCGATCGGCTTCGCTGAGATTTTTTCCTAGTTCGGGATGCAGTAATAATTCTAGTCCGGCGCGGGATGCACCGTGAAAACCTGTTACAACGATCGCATCTCCCACTTTAGCATGAGAACGGCGGATAATTTGATTCGGGAAAGCTTCGCCAAAAGCGGTAATAGAAATGGTGATGACAGGCGATCGCACCACATCTCCACCCACAATAACAGTATTATATTGTTGCAGGCATTCCGCCATTCCTTCGTAAACTTGTTCTACCCAGCTAACTGCTATATCGCCTGACACTCCCAATCCTACTGTAATTCCCAACGGCGTTGCACCCATTGCTGCTAAATCCGATAAATTTGCCGCCGCAGCACGCCATCCCACATCTGACGGGGAAGTAGTGCGATCGCTAAAATGTACACCATCAACTAATACATCAGTCGTCACAACTAAAGATTGTCCCGGCGACATTTGCATCACCGCCGCATCATCGCCAATAATCTCAGCAGAACAAAAACTTTGCAATCGTTTCAGCAGTCCTCGTTCCCCGATATCTCGAACTTTCATTTGCATCGGTGTTCAAAGACTATTTTAGATTTTGTAAATGTTGGAAAATCTTCTCTTCCAGATCGGCATTTTTACAGACTATAGAGATTCCTGCCAAAGCATTCCATGCTAGTATTACTGAATTGCCCTCAAAGTCAAAGTCAATATAGATTTCATCGAGTCCCTCTAATTCTTTAGTTTTTTTGGCTGAAAAACTTGCCAGTAGAGTAGATTCAATTTTAGCAAAATACGATTCGTTTTCATCACCATTGTCAACTAAAATTAGTTCTGGATGATGAGGGACTCGTTTGACTTTCATAGCATCCGCTCTTAAAATAGGTTATTTGCTCTTCCGTATGTGCCAGTACAAGTTCACTACTAACACCACCAGTATAGCGGGAAACCAGTAGTTATCCACTCTTAACCTGTGATTCATTTCGCGATTCGATCGTGACGCGCTTTCGATTATTTCTTCCCAGGTTTTATTTTTTACATTTCGGAGATACTCAATACTAGGCCCTAACTCGTCTTGATAACTAGCAAGAGTATAGGCAGAAATTTCTCGCTGTTGTTGGAGTGGCGTAACCACTCTATATTTGATTTTTATTTCAGTCCTGAGTTGATGAGCATATCGAGCTATTTTTTCGCTATTCTCCCCAGCAAAGCGCAATTTTTCGGTTCTTTTCGCTACATTGCGAACCTCAAAGTCGTAACCTGAGCGAACCAAAAATAGTTGCAGTTTGCATTGACGTTCTTTGATTTTGCTACAGATACAAGACATGACATACCTCCTAATGGAGCATAACTGGAGCGTTGGACAATACTCTTCTTGAGGGACTTCTTGTGGGATGGGCGTCCCGCCCGTCCCTAGTAACTCAACTTCACTTGCAACCCCTCACAAAGACCAAGGTTTACCGCACTAATTTCGCTTATATTAGCATTTAATACTCTTGTAAAGCACTAAAATACTTTAATTTCACAATAAACGTAGTCAAAAGAGTAGGAAGCTTCAGTAGTATCGCCTTTAGATCGAGCAAACAAATAAGCCAGAAGAGATAAAAAAGCCACGCGGCGGCGCGTGGCTGTGGGAGAGAGCAAATCCCTTAGAACTTTCTTCCAGGGACGTATAAACTTAAAACAATCGCCGTTTTTGGCCCTAAGCCCTGCAATTCATGAATTTGAAACTTGGCCGTCCGCAACCAATGGCCTGCCCGCACCTCTCTTTTTTGGCGTAAGATAATCTCACCGCGAGATACCCTAAATTTGCGCTCCTCAATACGCTCTTGGATGACCTTACTGAAATTATTGCTCTCTTGATGATCATGTTCCCCAGTGGCTGCACCTTGTATCAGCCAAAAAATTAGCGCTTCCCACAAAGGGACGCCAAACAGGTGTACGTTAAAGAGATACAGGTATTTATAGCCAGCCGGGTGAGCTGTGGCTTGCTGTTCCAACTTCTCTAGCACCCTGGTATTGAGAGGTATTGAGAAGACCAAAGCAGCTAGAACTCGCCAACGATAGAGCTGGTCTTTCAACCAAGTCACAGAAAGGCGATCGAAGCCGCCAGATGAAGTTATCATGTTATCACCTTAATAGATTCCCCCTAGACCGTATAACCTCAGTGGGGAAAGGATGGGGGGACTTCCTTTCTAAACAAGTATGTACTCACTATCAGTACAAATTTATTCTAATGTTTCATCGATGAGTAAGTTTGGCTTCGCATGGCTGCTTATTCGTGGGCAAAGCAGCCAACAGTTCGGATTTACAGGGATTTGGCGACTTGTCAGCCCTAATATAAATATTTATTAAATTTGTTAAGGAGTACTCCAGTACACAAAAACTTCCCGGAAATGAGTAAAATATGTCGGAAGTATTACCAAATATCTATAATATATACAGTAGGATAGTAGTTTAAGTTGCAATCGTAATGGACAAGACCGAGTTCTACCTCAAGCTCAAAACCATCTCTCCTCGTCGCCGAGAGATACTATCCGAACTGCTCAAAGGTACGCCGGACACTGAAATCAAAGACAAATACGAGATCAGTCTCGCAACAGTGCGAAAGCACGTTCAGGAAATCAGTGAGTATTTTGACATCAAGAGTCAACCCGGACGGCGGCGCGATCGACGTTTGGAGTTAAGACAGCTATTTGCACAACACGGTATGGGTATCGAACCTACACCTAACCTTCTCTCAGATACTCTTACTCCAGAAAAAATCAGTCCACGGGAAGAGGCGTCAAAAAATACTAAAGATATCGAGCCTACTCTTTCGGGAATTATCCCCCTGGATTCGCCTTTTTATGTGCGGCGCAAGGGTGTTGATGATGTGTGCGAAGAGGAATTGGCAAAAGCTGACACCCAAAATCCGGTTATGCTGAAGCTGGTCGGGACTAAATCGATGGGGAAATCATCTCTCCTAGTACGTCTCCGTCAATTTGCTGAAGATAACGGTCATCTAGTAGCTTGTGTAGATTTGAGCAGCGATATTTTAGATCGTGAAGCCTTTCAGGATTTAGAAAAGTTTCTCCAGCAATTCGCCAGTGTGGTAGTACAAAAATTTAGCGATTGTCTTGGTGGAGAACATCTCGATAACAACTTGAAAAAGTTAGATGAGCAATGGCAAAGTAAGTTAGCAATTGGTGCGAAGTGTACAAATTACCTGGAATCTATATTTAAAAAGCTGAATGAGAGGGAGTCTGACAAACCTAAGACTCTCTTAATCGATGGGTTAGATTTTATAGAGAAAAACCAATTGAAAGACCAGTCGAAAGACAAACTGGAAATGGAATTTTTCAGCTTACTTAAATCTTGGTATGAAACTAAAATGAAAAAGGTTAGGAGTGACGCAGACATTGTTTGGCCTAGTATGTTGCTGGCCTACTCATTAGAACCACAGCCTGATTATAATTCTTCTTTTGCTGCTTCTTTCTACAATATAGGTATAAATATAGAACTACGACAATTCAATCTCAATGAGATTTTGTCATTAGCGAAGACAGCATTTCACTTAGATTGGAACGAAGTGGATGCGAAGATTTTGATGAACTTCGTAGGTGGTTATCCCAGGCTCGTCAATTGGATACTCTACAAAGTTAGCCAAAATCAGATTTCTCTCAATGACTTAGACAAACTCCTTGATGACGCCAACTCAAAAAATGAACCTGTTATGAAATTTTTGTCAGACATTTTAAGAGAAATTAGAGCGGACAAGCAATTATATGAATGGATGAGAAATATATTAAAGTCCAATAGCAAATTAGGCGACAAAACGATGAGCAAGCAAAAGTTAATCAAGGCAGGTATAATTAAGGAAAAAAGTTTAGATGAAATCGCTATCAGTTGTAACTTATATCGAATATTTTTCGAGCGTAATTTGGATTGAACTGGATTAAATACTTTATGTACATCACTAACAAATACTACCAAATTAAAGGTGGATCGTTAGATTACCACCATCCCACCTACGTTGAACGAGACGCAGATAAAAAACTGCTTGATTTTATCCAAAACTCGCCAAACCGTTTGTGTTTTGTCCTAGCGCCGCCTCAGATGGGGAAATCCAGCCTCATGGTGCGAACTGCCAATCAACTTCCCAGAGAAAAATTTGTCTGCGTTCAGTATAATCTGCAAGGTATTGGTAAAATTGAGTCTTCAGAGGAATTTTATTATACTATCCTTTACAATATCTACGAACAAATAATTCAGCAACTTGAAGGAAAAGAATGTTTGCTAGAAAAGCTGGATTTATATTGGGACAAACCAAACATTGCCGATGCTCAAAAATTTAAAGACTTCTTAGTTAAAGAAGCTTTGATGGCTATAGGTGAGAGAAGTTTGGTTATTTACCTGGATGAAGTTCAGAGCTTAATTACTTTAAATTTACAAAATAGTTTTTTGGGTTTTATGAATGCCTTATCGGAAGATAAGACAACAAAGCCTCTCCAGCGATTAAAATTTATACTATTGGGTGTTGCCAAAGCCTCAGATTTAATCACAGATCGAAACTTTGCCGCTAACACAGGCGAGTTTATCGAACTGACAGGTTTAAGCCTAAATTCTAAACCATTACTAGCAGGTCTTACAAATTTTCCTAAAACTCGTCGTTCAGAAGTTTTAAAAGCCATCCTTTGGTGGACAGGAGGACAGCCTTTTTTAACTCAACTTGTTTGTGCTTTGGTAGCTAATTCCGAGCTAAGTAGGTATGGGGTATCAATTCCAGATTATGTCAACAGAATCGTGATTAGGGAAATCATCGACCAATGGCCGAAAATAGATAGACAGTCACACTTCCAAAGTATCCAAAATTACTTTTTTTTAACCGATAAGACGGAAAATAAAATCGCTGAAAATTTAAAATGTTTGGCGTTGTATAGAGAAATATTCGACGAAAAATATGTATGTTTGGATGCAACTAATCCAATTCAGATGGATTTACTCATTTCAGGTATAATAGTAAAATCACAAGAAAATACATTACGAGTTAGCAATGAAATTTATAGAAGAATTTTTAATAAAAACTGGATTCTCAAAATAGAAAGTTTTCTTCAAGATAAACAACAACAATTACTGCACAACCCGGAGCCTATTATGTCACAATCTCTTAACAAAATTTACAACCGCGATGTTTTCATGCTAATTGACCAAAGTGGGTCGATGACGAAACGCGATGCTGACGGTAACATGAAACGTTGGGATTCTTTAAAGGAAATTGTTATGTCCCATGTCGATGCAATTCTTAGTAAAGAGAGTGAGGAGGATATGGAAAAAATTTGTGATGTAATTAATATTGCTTTATTCAGCAGAAACATTGTTAGAAGAGACCCTATTCTCGTGAAAAATGTGGAGCGTGTAGAAAGTATTTTTATTGAAAATCGCCCTGATTCTACAACTTTTATTGCACCTACTCTAAGTAAGTGCCTCGATCAATGGTTTAGCAGTCGCGCCACTTCCAAAACTCAAGGAGCTTTCTTTATTATTTATACAGACGGTCAATTTGACGATACAAAAGCTTTTGAGAAGTTAATTGTAGAAACTTGCGCTAAGCTTGAAGATGAGAGTGTCATCAAGATCTTGATTATTGGTATTGGCAAGGAAGTGGATCGAGAGTATTTTGATAAGTTGGATACGAAAAAGAACTCAGATAAAAATGGTAATCCTTGCGATATTGTAGTTTTCGATCTGGCTACCGAAATGGAGGATATTATTGAACTGATGGAGCGTCAAATTTTTGATACTACAGCGATGAGACAAGGGTTCAGTCTGAAAGAGTAGGTGTTATCGAGAAAACTCGAATCAGGTGATTGCACGATGCTAATCATCTCACATTTCTGAGTTGAGCAACTTTGGATTAGCGGTGATAATCGTCAAATTGTCTCCCTTGAAATCGGCATCGTGCGTTACCAGTTTCAAATTTTTTGCTTTACACAATTCCGCTAATATTTGGTCATTGAAATCCGACTCGCCTGCTGCATACTTTCTCAAAATTTCCCGCCAATCCGCCGTCTCAAAACCGCTATCTACTCGCTCACACTTTTCCAGTATCTTCCGAGATTGTCTGGCAATTTCTTGGGCGAAAGGTTTGAATTCAGCACTATTGCGATATATCTTGAACTCTGCTGGTTTGTTTACTTCTGGCAATATGTTGTAGAAAAATCGAGCATAAGCGTTAATGAATTCAGCAAGCACAAAACCGTCCACCAATATCCGACCTTTTACACTGCGAATTCGCCTTAGTGCCAAGGTGTATGTGGCTTTGATTCGAGGATATCGTTCACCCTGTCGTCCATAAATGTACAGCCAGATATTTGCATCAAATAATACAGCATCCATCTGACTAAATGAGTAATCGTTGATGTTGTAAATTTGGTTATTCGTCAAAGTAGTAATCTCCGAATGCTTCTCGTGCAGCAGCCTTCCATCGTTCAGGGTCTTTTAGATATTCCTTCACGCTTTCAATTGTACACTCAAGGTCTGCTGCATCATCGGGCTGCATATCGATGACGCTGAGTGATGATTCGATCTGTTCTTCTGGAAATTCACCGTATAAATTACCGATCGCATCCGCCAGAAAAGCGGAAGTAATATCTTCTGCATCCTGAAAAGAAACTATTACTTTTTTCCCTTCTTTAAAAGCTGCTGCTATGCGATCGTATACTTTTTGCCCATCTTCACTGGCTATACATAAATTATCTCCAATTACTTCCGTGACAACAATCTTGAAGGTATTTTCGGTTTGGGGATGGTCAGATGTTAAGTAATTCATAATTAAAATGGCTTGGTTAACTTCCACAATAATTTTAACAAATAAAAGCTGCGCCCGCCGCCGATAACGTGGCACGAGCGATCGCTCTCCATTGGTTTTAATTAGGCTTGAATTGTTTGTATTTATGCTCCTATCTTTTCCTTCAATTGAGTCCTCGCAATGCCATCTTACGACTTTCAAAAAGTTGTCCCACAGCCTCTATTACCGTTTTAATAGCATACGGGTCGCACTCTTTGAGAAATTCTTCTCCTTCAATTTTTTGGTTAAAGAAATCTTTAGCTTTTTGAAGCAAGTATCCACCAGAGTCAAACCCTATAGATTTGATGATAAACGTAGTTACTGGGGAATTCTTAATATCGTAAGGAGAATCTTTATTGCGACCCTTCGCTAAAAGCTCTAATACCTCACTTTCCAGTTCATTTTTGGGTTGATAACCTTCATCGATATTGGGGATAAAATGCTGCAATGCAGCTGATTTTACATTTATATCAGGTAATTCTCCCATCATAGTAGAAAGAGGAATATCCCGTCCCATACGATAGGAAAGCGCTTCAAGGATAGCGATCGTAGTTAGCTTACTTCCCAAATAAAGCTTAGCTACTTCCAGATTTTTTCTAGTTCTTTCCAGCATATTGCGGTAAGTTTCCTCATTGGGTTCGCCCATAAACTGCTGAAAAACCAGTTCTGGTTTGAGGAAGTTCATAAATCCTTCCATTTTTTGCAGAGATTTTCGGTATACCTGCACCGTGTAAGAATTGGCGTTGGGAAGTTCGTGGTTAGTTTCGGGTAAAAGATTCCAGGTATTATCTAAAAAATCAGCAGAGTTAGTAGAGGCAAAATTTTCCACATCTCGGTTTGCCAATCGCACAGCTCGCTTCACCGCCTCACAGGTTTCGGCATCTGTCCACCCCAAATTGAACTGCTTGTTAGCACTTATCAAGCGCTGGTACAGCATATCCATAGCGCTGAAACCCGATTCCAGCTTCGGACGAAAAGGAATCGTCGCCTCGATACAGGCGGCGATTTGCGCGATTAAACTAGGAGAAAGAAACGGCTTGAGACATTTGGCCGCGATCGCCGCACTCAGAAATTCATTTTGTCCTGCGAACGGAGAAAGCGTCTGACCGGGAGAAAACCCGAATACCGTCGATACAATCTCAAACATTAAATCCTTGGTTAGTTGAGTAGAGTCTCGAATCACGAGCTGTCCCCTAACGTCCCTGACAAAGGGAGTAATGTAACTGCTAATGTTGAAACTGACGCCTTGATCCACTTGCACGTACACTAGGTCGTGAAACAGCGCTGCCAAGACCTCAATCGGATGTTCCTCGCCGCCGACGTCAAAAATGTGTTCCGGAGTGTGGAAATAGCGCCAAGGGCCGGTCATGGTTTGGATAATCAGTTCGGCGATCGGCTCAACTTCAGTCCTTGTAATTTGACTTCCTAGCTCATTAATGGCCCAAACTAAACTATTTAGGCATCTTTCCTGAGCTTCTTTAAGTTCCATATCGGTCTCCCCGTTGTCCCTGATACAAGTGCATGGTATCAAAGGCATCCACAAAAACGCCATCTGCAACTTATTCACTTAAGCATTTGCTCCTCTCTAAATCTGTTCACCCTGCTAAGATTGACGGAAATTACCCATTTCAACAACCGACTTCCGGAATGAGCGCGTAGAGGGGTTTGACACACCAGGTAAAGCAGTGCTTCTGTCCTCCTCCTATCACCGCCCCGATCGCATCGCCCCATTTAGCACAAAAGTTAGTCCTGGGGACTCTACCACCCTGACTTAAAGTTTAGGAAACCGATAGAATATATCCCCGTCGGCATCCACTTCCGGAACTGCACCAAAGGTGTTAATCTGCTGTTCTAAGTACTGCTGGGCTAGCTGTGGCTCAACTTTAGCAGTGGCAGCTAGCTGGATTAGAGAAATGCGGCTATTTTGCTCTTTTAGCAATTGATAGAAAGCATTTTGCAACTGCTGTTGCTTGTGAGAAGTTGCTACTGTCCTCAAAATCAGTAAGACTGGCATACCAGCCAGAGTCAGCAAAAATATCAACTCAATAATTGCCATAATCTGACATCTAGTAAGGGTAATTTTAATTTTTAGATTTCAGATTGAGATACCATCTCTAAACCGCCATAGTAAATTGAAAATTTTAGCTGTTCAATCCGGTCTTTTGCGACTAACCAGATTTCTTTCCATAAGTCGGATAAAAGTTTTGTTTTTGGGTTAATAAATAAAAGGAAACAGCCTTTTTGTGTTTTGCTGATAAGCTTTGTAATCTTCACCGAACCTGGCGGCGAGCATTTCTTCCTCGATCGCCATTCTGTTGCCCAGCCAAACTGCACAAACCAAGCCCAGCAACATAAAGCTAGCAAAGCTTTGCAGCATTGTGCAATATCCCGCAAAAAGTAAAACATAGCTTAGATAAATTGGGTGACGCACGATACTGTAAATGCCTGTTGTTACCAGCCGATGATCGGGCTTAATCGCGATCCTGTCAAAAAATCCTTTCAGCGTGCGAATTGCCACTTGATTAATAATTATGGCGACTGCGATCGCCATAATTCCAACAATCCCTGCTAAAGTGCGATCGGCAGGATTGGTGAGAGCCACAGAGCGCGAAAATTCAAACAGCGCTAACCAATGCACCACTAATAGACCGATAAATTGCACAACCAAAGCCCAACGACCGGAAGTGCGCTTATATTGCTCATCTTCTGTGGTTTTGGTCAGTTTGCCATATTTAACGGCACGCCAAATTGTGGCCATAAAGAAGATCGCATAGGCGTGCAATAAAAAAATTACTTGCCACTGCTGCATCGCATCAAATAAAACTGCTGGCAGCACAATCAATATGGCAAGCATCCCCACCAATACCACACTTAACTGTATAGCTCTGACAAAACTGCTCATAGTTACAGAAATGGTAGGTGGTGAAGGAAATTTCAAATTTAACATTTCAGATGACAAATTCAATTTTTCAATTGGCCATCTAAAATTTTCAATCTGAAATTCCCCATTAATCTCTATATTAACTTTCTTTGAGTCGCATGACCTGCCAAGCAGCGAGCTTAAGCTACCTGTGGTTGAATGAGATTTTCCGCACCTTCGATCACCTTAGCGGACTCAATTTTATCGCCCTGCCGGAGCTTTTCCAACACTTCTTTCCCTTGGATTACGAAGCCAAAGACGGCATAGCGACCGTCCAGCAAGTTGAGACCGGCTGGTGTCAGTTCTGGTTCAAACAGGAAAAAGAAAAACTGAGAAGAACCGCCATTCGGTTCAAATTCCGGTCTAGCCATTGCCAGGGCACCGTAAGCGGAGAAAGGCAGCACGGGTCGATCGAGATAACGACCGGCATCTTCGAGGGTAATGCCGTAGGTGGGCGCTTCGTCTCCCCTAACCAGGATTTCTAGGGGAATAGCACGATACTTTCCGGTAGCTGGATCGATGAAACCCTGGTCTGGGCCTACGGGGTCTCCGGTTTGCAGGTAGTAAGATTCTTCGGCACGGATGAACGGCAAACCGTCGTAAAAGCCGCGCTGTACCAAATCGACGAAGTTACCGGCAGTAACGGGGGCACTATAGCCGTCCACAACGATGGTGAGATTGCCCTTGTTGGTGACCATTTCCACAGTGGCACGACCTTTGAGTTGAGGCAGGTTGCTGTACTCGGTTGGTACTTCAAAGGGGTATTTTTGTACCATTGTGTATTCCAGCAGGCCAACTTTATCCAGCAGCTTTGTCCTCTCTTGGGAGATTTGTTCTTTATCCTTGGCTTCGAGAGCAGCTTGGATATCCGCCAGACCTGCTTTCAGGTCTGCAATCGCAGTTTCTGCTTCCGCTTTGCGTTCTTCAGGAACGCTGGCTAGCAGTTGGTCTTGCCGATCGGTCAAAATCAATGAAGCCTTGCTGATATCTGAAGAGATAGCACTCCAACGGCGATTAGACCGCAGTTGGGTAGAAATGTCTTCCAAACTCGCTTGCAGTTCGCGCACCGGCTGGTTGTCTATGGGTAGGGCGTACCGCAAAAGCGCTTTCGCATCGGTAATTGCATTTCCAGCAGGTAAGCGACTTTCGCGACCGCTGCTACCAAAAAAGTTCCACCCGGCACCGCTTAGACCGATATTGAGGAAGATCGCCAGCAGCATCATTACGCCGAGAAGCAGCCAGCGTTTTAGCGCATCTAAGACTGGAAGACTAGAACGAGGCATAAATAAATTTCTAAGTACACACAATTTTAGATTTTCCCACACCGTCGGTGATTGGCGATTAGGTATAGCTAAAAACGTCAAAATCACAAAAATTCAAATGATTCAATGCCCTCTCGATCGAATGCCCTCTCGATCGACTTTCTCCCCAGTCCCCCAAGAGCGGTACAATTAAAGGCCGATTGATCTGGCTAATAAACGTTCATGATTTCGAGTAACGACTTTCGACCCGGTGTTTCGATCGAATGGAATGGCGGCGTTTGGCGGGTCGTGGAATTTCTCCACGTCAAGCCAGGTAAAGGTTCGGCTTTTGTGCGGACAAAGCTCAAAAACGTGCAAACTGGCAACGTGGTAGAACAAACCTTCCGGGCTGGGGAAACTGTGCCCCAAGCTAACCTGGAAAAATCTACTATGCAGCATACCTATAAAGACGGGGAAGAGTTCGTCTTTATGGAGATGGAAAGTTATGAAGAAGCCCGACTTTCTGCCACCCAAATCGGCGAGCGCGTCAAGTACCTTAAAGAAGGCATGGAAGTCAACGTCATCCGCTGGGGAGAACAGGTACTGGAAGTAGAATTGCCCAACGCGGTTGTGTTGGGAGTGACCCAAACCGATCCCGGAGTCAAGGGAGATACCGCTACTGGCGGCAGCAAACCTGCGATCGTAGAAACCGGTGCCCAAGTGATGGTTCCCCTGTTTATTTCTGTGGGTGAACGCATCCGCATCGATACCCGCACCGATTCCTACCTGGGTCGTGAATAAATTTGAGATTTGAGATTTTAGATTTTACCCAAAATCCAAAATCTCAAATCTACCCATCGATATAGCTGAAAGCCAATTTAACGAGATCGAACAAGCTGTGGAATTGGATTTTAACGAACTTCGCGAACTCCTGACGGTTTTGAATGGAACCGATATCGCGGAGCTGACTCTTAAGAGCGCCGATTTTGAACTAACGGTGCGGAAAAGCACCCCCGACCCTATTCGGGAAGTATCGGAGCCTCTAGCTCGCGTGCAGCCACCTGTACCACCTATGCCGAGCGACGCTCTAGCAATGCCATTTTATCCTCAACCTCCGGTGTCGATCGGTGTGCCTGAGAGCGCAACTGCCAGCTCACCGAGCGGGGCTCCTCCCCCCCAAGTTGAGCAAAAATGGGTAACAATTACTTCCCCTATGGTGGGAACGTTTTACCGCTCGCCTGCTCCTGACGAACCGCCATTTGCGGAAGTCGGCGATCGCATCCGCACTGGACAAACAGTCTGTATCATTGAAGCAATGAAGCTGATGAACGAAATCGAAGCCGAAGTCTCAGGACAGGTGATGGAAATTTTGGTGACCAACGGCCAACCTGTAGAATACGGTCAAGTTCTGATGCGGGTTAACCCCGATTGATAAAAAGTGTATTATCGATTACTGTATTGTGATAGAAAAAAGAACTCGTACAATCTGGGGATCGGTCGGTTCCGAGTTAATTCGATGAAACAAGCGCAACCCGTACCGCAAGAAGTTGTGCAACAAGTGGCTGAATACTTCAGCATTTTAAGCGAGCCTATGCGCCTGCGGCTGTTAAACTTGCTCCGCAACGGCGAAAAATGCGTGCAAGAACTGGTAGAGGCGACCGAAACCAGTCAGGCTAACGTTTCTAAACACCTAAAAGTGATGCTGCAAGCGGGTATCCTCAGCCGCCGTAGCGAAGGCACTTCCGCCTACTACAAAGTGGAGGATGAGCTAATCTTCGATCTGTGTAACTTGGTGTGCGACCGCTTAGCAACGCGCATTGAGCAGCAAGCGCGTCACTTTCGGGAGTTCAGTCTAGCTAGCAAAGAATAAGAAAAGTCAAAAACAAGAGGGAGAGGGAGAATAGAGCGGCATAAACGCGGGAAAATCCGAATTTTTCCACTCTTTCCTTTTTTCTCTTCCTTATCTCCTCTCCCTTTTCTTTTTGACTTTTGAATGTTGACTGAGTGACTTTTCCCAAGCTCAACTAGAGGGGAAAGTTTTTCTGAAAAGTTTGGCGAGTTAGTGGCTGTTCTAGCTCCAAGCCTTCACCACCTAAAGTTTCCAGGGGTTTCCCATCGACGGAGATAATCACCTTGGCATTGGGATCTAAACTGGTAGCGGTGTAAATGACCTGTCCCAAGCGCCCCGTCATGGCAGCGCTGCCACCCCCAGAGTTAAACTCCTGAGATAGATCGACCGTAACGGTATCGTTTTGAACAGTAACGCTGCGGAGTTTGGTTCCTTTGGGAATACTTGTAGAAATTTTGTCATCGGTAGCGTTAGGCCCCGCCAGTAAGCGGACAAAAGCTTGTGCCAAAATAGCATTGGGACTTTTACTGGCAGCCTTATCCAGCGTTACCGGACGACCCACCAGTTCTAGTTTATTGCCTCGATCTTGAAGCCAATAAATTTCTGCCGTTTCCGGTACAGGTACTGGCTGTGGTGTATTGGGGCTGTTTGTTGTGGAGTTTGCAGAGTTTGTCGGTGTAGGGGTGGGGGCCGGAGTACGCGAGTTCAATGCCAACCAAACCGTTCCGCCACCAATAGCCAAAATTATACCCCCGATAGTCGCAATTGCACGCTGAGAAACGGCACGATCGGGTTTTCGCTTGTCCATAAATACGTAGCTCCTTGAGAATTGGCAGGTTCTGTGTGAGGAGACGATCGGAGGATAATAATTTCCGGAAAAAGGTTACTTTTTGTCAGTTTGAGGCAAAGAGTCCGGTTTTATTTGCACAAAGGCTGCTATCTCCATTTGCTGTGGTTTTATATTCAATTGTAGAAGCCGAGCTGTGATTCCTGCATCTTCCAATTTACGGAAATCAAACTGCTCGCTGATGGTTTCGGCGATCGGTCCGATCAAAAAAGCTGGCAGGGCACTATCGTTGATCGAGGCAGTTGGCGAAATCAATTGGATCTGATGCCCGGAAACTACGCCCAGTCCCGACTCTACCTTGAGATTTAGCTGTTTGGGATTGGTTTGCTTGTCGCCACCTTCACCTTTTTCCTGTAATGCTACCTGAAAACGCACGCGGTTATCAGCCAGAAATTCTATCCGTGGATTGACAAACTCGTAAGCTTGTGCTTGTTGACCGCCCATATTGCCCAAAAAACCGCTTCCCAGATTACGCAACCGAGCTGTGACTGTCGGTGATGCGAGCAGTTTGTTGACATCATCCTGGGTTAAAACGAAACGCAATCCAGCCTGTATCGGTTGCCGCAAAGCTCCGCTGGGCAATGTTTGACTTTGGTTACCCTCGACGGGCGATCGCTCACTGCGTTGCCTGAGACGCTGTATATTCAAATTCAGGGGGTCGGTTTCCATTTCTAGAGCTGCGATGCGGAAGTCTGGCGTCACCCATAAGCCTCGTCCTGCAATTCGCACTCGTTCGACTTTGCCTTGTATGAGTTGGTGAGAGGGAGCGTTGTCAACGCGCACTTGCAGCTGTTCTACCTTTTCCATGCGAGAGCGAATCACATTTTGGGCGACGCTATCGACAACGAAACCAACTGGGGAAAGGAAACCAAGTAAGCCAGATAAGAGGAGTGTGAATAATTCCATTGGTGATTGGTTAGGGGCTAGAAAAGTCAAAAGTCAAAAGTCAAAAGTCAAAAGTCAAAAGTCAAAAGTCAAAAGTCAAAAGAAAAAAATGAGTTAGGGGTTAGGTAGTAGAGAATTATAACTATTACCTATTGCTGATTAGATTCGAGTTGCGGTAATTTGAGCAGAACACCAGCAAAAAACCAATAATAGATTGCCACTGGCAGAACATCTAGCGGGTAATAGTAAATGTTGTAGCTGATAAACAAGACAAATGCCCACAGACAAATTCCCAAGCGACGCAACTTGATATCTTTAACCGAGCGGTAAGCTTTGAACGTGAGGAAAGTTAAGATAGAAATCACTGTTAGCATAGCGAGCAGGCCAAGCGGCCCTATTTCGTAAAGCACCTTGGGATAGTAGGTTTCAACTAACGCAGTTTCGCCAAAAATACGTGCTGCATTAGTAGCTCGTCCCAAACCACTACCAAAAAAGGTTTCTAGGTTGCCCAGCGCCCAATCAAACTGCGGAACAATAAATTCGTAAAGGAGCGAATCTTTCCAATAACTGAAAAAATCAGTGTTTAAGCCAAGTACAAGCACAATTGCTCCTCCCAAGTAAATTATAATCCCGCGCTTGAAATTTCCCCCAGGAGCTGCAAAAAATAGCAGCAGTGCAAAGATGGTAATGATTAAAACTAAAGCGATTTTTTGACCGGAAACAACTGCTACGAACAAGACTAAAGCCATAGCTACGAAGCTTGCATTTCGCCAACGACGAGAAGTTTCGCTCACAGCAGAAGCAACGGTGAAAAAACCATTTGAAATCAGAAACCAACCCCATTGCCAGGGTGCGGCAAATGTTCCCGGTAAGCGAATTACCCCCAGTTCGGGATTGTAAAGTAAAGCACCGCCGACAAAACACCTAGCATCGAGAGCTGCTTTGAATAAAGCATCTCCTTCCAGTCCGCTCGTACCTGTACACACACCGCTGCTAAGTAACAAGTATTGAATCAAAGCCAGAGTGCAGCAAATTAAGGCCAGAACAACGTGCAGGCGGATTAAAAATCGCAATTCCTGTTTGTTGCGAATCAGGTAATAGGCACAAAAAATCAGGGGAATGTATCCGATTAGCACTTTTAAGCCCAATATACCCATTAAAAATGGTTGTTCGTCAAGATCGGAATTGAACTGTTGATAGCCGTTGACATAAACTAAAGTGACCGAACAACACGCCAATAAAAACAACAGTGGCTGCTTGAGGGGTTTGGCAATTACGATGGGTAAATGCGAGCGCTGACAGTAAATAATTAAAGCAATAAGCGCGGGTATGTAGAGGATATCTTTAGTTATAAAAAAAAGTGGATTACCTCCTGCGATCGCGTATGTGAAAGTGCCGATGAAAGGTAAGTAAATGAGAAATGCCCATAAAGCTTTGCGGGCTAGTTGATAGTAATATTTCATGATTTTCAGAAAAGCTAGGTGGCCGATGCTGAGCAGGGAAAATACCCTCGCTCAGATGCGGTTTTTCTACTTGTGTGTTGCTGCTTCGATTCGCTGCTTGAGAATGGATACAACTTCATCCAAAGGGATTTCCTCGGATTTGTGGCTGGCTCTTTCGACGACTTCTAATTTACCGGATTTGAGAGATTTTCCCGTGACTATGCGATAGGGAATACCGATTAAATCGGCGTCTTTAAATTTAACTCCAGCGCGTTCGTTGCGGTCATCTAGCAAAGTTTCAATTCCCGCTTCGTTGAGTTGGCTGTAAAGTTTTTCCGCTGCTTGCAGTTGTTCGGCATCGCTGATATTGGGAACTGAGATGATGACGTGATAGGGTGCGATCGCTACAGGCCAAATTATGCCATCTTTGTCGTATGATTGCTCTACTGCTGCTTGCGCTAACCGCGATACGCCTACACCGTAACAACCCATGACTAAGGGAACTTCTTCGCCTTGTTCGTTAGTATAAGTTGCTCCCATTGCTTTGGAGTATTTGATGCCTAATTGGAAAATGTGACCGACTTCAATTCCTCTGGCACTTTGCAGGGTTTGTGTGGGATTGTGAAAAGCGCGATCGCCCGGTCGTGCTTTTCGCACATCTACCACAATTTCCGGTAATTTGAATTGCTCTTTCCAGTTAGCACCGACAACGTGATAACCAGATTCATTCGCACCGGTGACGAAATTTTTAAGTTCGACAGCAGTTTTATCGACTAACCGCAAAAACTTGCGATCGAGTTGTTTTTGGTCAGCAATATAATCGTCAGCAATATCGGAAGCAATATAGCCCAAAGGTAAAGGTTTCGCCGCCCATTTTGACTGTGCTTCTGCATCGGGAACCTTCAGCGATAATAAAGTTTTACCGCCGTAGCGATCGGCTAATTTTGTTAATTCATTTTGCAACTTTACTTCATTGACTTCTTGGTCGCCGCGAATGCTTACCAGCACCAACACCGTCATACCATTATCGTAAACACCCTGATACAGGACGTTTTTCACAATTTGCGTGGGAAAACACTTGAGAAATTGAGAGATTTTTTCTATAGTGTCCGTACCGGGAGTTTCTCTTTTTTCATAACTGCTAAAAGGTGAAGGTTCTGCATCCGCTGGCAAAGAAACAGCCTTTTCTACATTCGCGGCGTACTCGCCATCTTCTGTGTATAAAACTTCATCTTCTCCCGCTTCCGCCAGTACCATAAATTCTTGGGAACCGGAACCGCCAATTGCCCCCGAATCAGCTTGTACAGGACGGAAAGCCAAACCACTGCGCCGCAGCATATTGCTATAAGCTTTGTGCATATCGTCGTAAGTTTTTTTGAGGCTTTCCTCATCCGCGTGGAACGAATAACCATCTTTCATAATGAATTCGCGTCCGCGCATCAAACCAAATCTAGGGCGAATTTCATCGCGAAATTTAGTTTGAATTTGGTAGAGATGCAGAGGTAATTGCCGATAAGAACGTATCATTTCCTTGGCAACAGTCGTAATTACTTCTTCATGAGTTGGCCCCAAACTTAATTCTCGCTCTTGTCTGTCTTTGAGGGCGAACATGATACCCTCAGCTTGGGTGTACGTATCCCAACGACCGGATTCGCGCCACAACTCTGACGGTTGCAGTTGCGGTAAGAGACACTCTTGTGCGCCTGTAGCGTTCATTTCCTCGCGCACAATTTGAGAAACTTTTTGCAGAACGCGCCACATGAGGGGGAGATAGGCATAGATACCGCTACCGATGCGACGGATGTAACCTGCGCGGAGTAGTAATTTATGACTGGGGATTTCTGCTTCGGCTGGGTCTTCCCGCAGTGTGACGAATAACATTTGAGAGAGTCGCATCGTTTGTTCCTGTTCCCAACTGAGATGTTTGCTTTCTCAGTCTAGAACATCATCAGGATAATATCTCAAGTTCTTGAATCAAGTCGCTATGGGTGAAAATCGGTACGGTGACATTTACGCAGTCTTCTGTATTGTCAGTAACAATGGTATCCAGTAGGTTGATTGCGTCTGTACTGTATTAGATTGCATCTTCAAAATCTCGAAAATTGGCTATAAGTGCTGTGGAAATTGCCGCTTTGTTGACTGTGGCAATTCGGCAGGCATTGGCCATTTTTTTAATATATGCAGGCAGACTATTCCCTTCGGGTCAACAATTGTTTATGCTAATACGTAGTTCTCTCGTCTCACAATCCCTACTGTACAAAATCTCGCTATAACTCAGTATAATGGCAGTTTATCAAGACCGCGAAGCGTTCATTCCCTATCATCGGCGCGATCTCATCGAAATTTGCATTGAAGACGGCAAGTTATCGGCCACAGATGAGCAAAAGTTCCGCGAATTCTGCGAAATATTATCGGCTTATTATCATTTTCATCTGCATCATACATTGGAAATATTAAAGGATTATTTCGATTCATTTAATCCAGATGCCGATAGCGAACCGAGGATTGCACTTACGAGCGAGCGAAAGGCAAAGATGGAAGCCGAACTGATTGCAGGCTTTGAAAATATTCTTTCAAGAGCTAATTATATAGCTTTAACAGAAGAAATGTTACAACGGGTTTTTCAGGAAAAGACATTGATAGAATTAAAAACAAAGGTTGATTTTGATGACTTTGAACGAGTGGTTTGCTATTACCGAGGCGACAGTAAAAAGATCACTACAGTTAAGAAGTGGTTTCAGCAGAAAAAACGTAAGTTAGCAGTTTTTGAACGGGTGGTATTGCTGCTAAAATTTAAAGATGAAGCTTATTTTGAATCAAAAAAAATCAAGTACGATCGCCTTAATTTCACGCCGGGTAAAATTTATATTTATTTTTATAAAAACATCCCCAAATTTGACTTGGAGTTACTATTTCCCAACGTTAAAATTAGCATGACCTGGAAAGACCGTATCCTCTTTGGTATTCCAGCTATTGGGGCTGCTATTCCAATTATACTTAAAGTTATACCTCAACTATTGCTGATTATCAGCACGATCTTATTTGTCGTCTTCGGACAAGTAAATGTCGGCAAAAATAATGCCAGCAAAAATGCGCTACGCGATGTTACACCAGTATTGGTGGCTACGCTGTCTCTGGCGATGACATTTGGCGGTTTTGCTTTCAAGCAATACAACAGTTACAAAAGCAAGAAAGTCAAATTTCAAAAAAAAGTTACCGACACTTTATTTTTTAGGAATTTAGCTAACAATGCGAGCGTATTTGGAGCTTTAATAGATGCCGCCGAAGAAGAAGAATGTAAAGAGATTATCTTAGTTTATTATCATCTGTTAACAAGCGAAACATCTCTTACCCCGGCACAATTGGACGATCGCATTGAGGAATGGATGGATGAAAAATTTGGCACGAAAATAGATTTTGATATCAATGGCCCTCTACACAATCTGGAAGCAATACGCGGCAAAATCGTTAAAGAAGGCTGGGATGAAGCCAGTACGCCAGAAATACCTTTGCTGAGTTACGATGAGCGAGGGTTTTGCAAAGTTACCTCCCTAGAGGATGCCAAACAGATCGTAGATTATGTTTGGGATAATGCCTTTATCTGTGAAAAATGAGGCTCGATCGCACGCTTCTTTCGGAATCTCTATGGAAAAGTTCATATACGAAGATTTTCTCCCCCGTTCCCCCGCTTCCCCACGACCCGATAGTTTCAGATGTGTAGTTTGAGACAGTGCGATCGCTATTTCCTTGGAGCCAAAAATAGTTTATGCTGATGCCTAGTTCATCCCTTTCAAATTCTTTACGATCTAAAACATCGGCATAACTCAGCATTATGGCAACTTATCAAGACCGCGAAGCATTTATTCCCTATCAGCGACGTGACCTGATCGAACTTTGCGTTCAAGACGGCCAATTGGCTGGCGCAGATGTGCAAAAGTTTCGCGATTTCTGCGAAATATTGTCTGCCTATTACCATTTTCAGCTACATCAAACATTAGAGGTTATCAAGGATAATTTTGCTCCTTTTGACCCGGATATCGATACCAAGTCGATCGCTGTCGCAACTCCAGACCAAAAGGCGAATATGGAAGCCAAATTGGTTGAAGCCTTTAAAACTCTCCTGGAACGAGCTAATTACATTCCTTTGTCTGAAGAAATGCTACAACGTGCTTTTCAGATCAGCTCATTGATAGAGTTAAAAACAGATGTCGATCTCAATGACTTCGATCGCATAGTTTGTTACTACCGTGGCGACAGTCAAAAAACAACTACTGTCAATAAAATTTTGCAAAAAATCGAAAAATCGGTAGATGTGCTCGAACGAGTAGTTTTATTACTGAAATTCAAAGATGAGAGTTATTTCGCATCAAAAAAAATTAAAGCAGACAAGCTCAATTTTAGCCCAGGTAAAATGTACGTTTACTATTACAAAAATATTCCCAAATTCGATTTAGAATTTTTATTTCCGAACATCAAAATTAGCATGACGTGGAAAGACCGTCTCCTGTTTGGCGTGCCAGCGATTGGGGCGGCTGTGCCGGTGGCGATCAAAGTCTTACCCCAACTTTTGCTGATTATAGCGATAATATCATTTGTTGTCTTTGGAAAGTCCAGCATCGCAAATTTTAGTATCAACCAAGAGCAATTGAGTAACCTTATGCCAGTACTGGTGGCGGCGTTATCGCTGGTGGTCGCGCTTGGTGGGTTTGCTGTCCGGCAATATAACAATTACAACAGCAAGAAAATCAAATTTCAAAAAAATATTACCGACACGCTTTTTTTCAGAGCCCTTGCTAATAATGGCAGTGTTTTTGGAGCTTTAATTGATGCTGCGGAAGAGGAAGAATGTAAAGAAATACTGCTGGTTTATTATCACTTATTGACGAGTAAGACACCTCTTACTCCCAAACAATTAGATGATAAAATTGAAAATTGGATGGAAAAAAGATTTGGCACAAAAATTGACTTCGATATCAATGGCCCTCTACGTAACCTGCAAGCAATACGCGGCAAAATTGTCAAGGATGGTGTGGAGACAGATAGTAGTTCGGAAATACCTTTGCTGACATATGATGAACAAGGTTTTTGCAAAATTCCATCTCTAGACGATGCTAAAACAGTCATAGACTACGTTTGGGACAATGCTTTTCTCTACGCTAAATGATGTGCGATCGCTCTAGATAAAAAAGCTTGAGTCAACGTTATCTTTCCTAAAAAACGATAGCTATTTTAGAGTTGAGAGTTGAGATTTACCCAAGCAGAAACCTCAACTCTCAACCCATAATTATTTAGATGTCGCCTCATTGTTTGTATTGCTTTGCAGGAACACGCAATAGGCAATTTATGTAGTTAGAATAAAAATATTTTACAAATTATAAAAATCTGTTTAAATTTGCAAATCTCTTGTTGAATCTGCGATAAAAATAATAGATAGATGTGCAATTGCAGCCAGGACGGTTTTAGGTAATGTCCGCTGAAACAAGTACTAAGTTTACTTCTGTTTACGGCCCAGTTAAATCTTGGCGATACGGTCGATCGCTCGGTATAGACCCCATTGGCCCAGTGTCTGTTTGTTCGTTCAACTGCGTGTATTGCCAATTGGGGGAAATTGAACGCAAAATATGCGATCGCGCTATTTTCATCCCCACGGCACAAATTCTGCAAGATTTGCAAGCTTTCGCGCCTTGGGATGTGGATGTCATCACCCTCAGCGGTAGCGGCGAACCCACTTTAGCACTTAATTTGGCAGAAATCCTCTCATCAATCAAACAACTCACTCATCGACCGACTTTAGTATTGACAAACGCCACATTATTATCAGACCCAGATGTGCGTGCGGCGTTGTCTTTAGCCGACAAAATTTCGGTCAAACTCGATGCCATTTCCGCCGAACAATTGCGGCGTGTCAATCGACCTGTGTCAGGGATAGAAATGTCAGATATTTGGACAAATATTAAAAATTTTCGTCAGGAATATCGCGGACATTTAGGCATTCAAACCATGATTTTAACGAAATGGGATGAAGCTACTAAAGCTGAATATCTGCAAATGATGCAATCTTTACTGCCGGATGAAATTCAACTCAATACCCCGACGCGCCCAAAACCGTTGAAACACGAAATAGACGGAAGAGAGAATCACAGCAGCGCCGATAATAGACCTTACGAAGTGCGATCGCTCAAATGTGTCAGTCTAGATGTTTTGCAGGAATTGGCCAGCGAAATTCATCGCGCTAGTGGTATTCCTGTACGTTATGCTCCTATTGGGTAAGTATCTGAATTTTAGAGTAGCTAAATTCAACCGATCTTCGTTAGAGCGCAATTGATATCTTTAAGTCCGCATAAACGACCTTACCACCGGCGAGGTCGAAGAGCCGAAAAGCTTATCCAGTCAACTTTCAGGTATAATTGTCGCCCGATCCGAATAGAGATCGAAGTTTCTCTTCCCTTAATAAACATCTCCAACATATAGTTCTTTCCTACTTAGCGTGCTAAACTTGCAGGAAAATCCCTTCTGCCCTGTGATTCGATAATTTGTAGGCTGGACATCACCGACCATCTAAATATAATTGGTAATTGCCCACTATTGCCTCTCTTGAAAGGGTTACAGGCGTTTTGGCAGGCAATAGTTAATCCAGCCAATAATATCAAGGTGTTTATGACAAAAGAAACATTTAAAGCTTTTCTCGTTACCCAAACAGATAACAAAAATTACCAGACTAATATTGTCGAAAAATTAGTGGATGACCTGCCACAAGGTGACGTTCTAATTCGCGTGGAATACTCTTCTCTAAACTACAAAGACGCGCTATCAGCCAAGGGAAATCCTGGTGTTACCAAAAAGTTTCCTCACGTACCGGGAATTGATGCTGCGGGAAGAGTGGTTATCAGTAAATCTGCCCAGTTTCAAGCAAACGATTCTGTGATTGTGACTGGTTTCGATTTAGGAATGAATACTTGGGGAGGATTTGCCGAATATATTCGCGTTCCTGCTGAATGGGTAGTTAGTCTTCCCGATGGAATGAGTCTGAGGGAAAGCATGATATTTGGAACGGCTGGTTTTACGGCAGCACTTTGCATAGACGCGCTACAACAAAATAACATTACTCCGGATAGAGGCGAAGTTTTAGTAACTGGTGCTACTGGTGGAGTTGGCAGTATTGCTATTTCTATTTTAGCAAAATTAGGTTACGCTGTTGTAGCGGTTACAGGCAAAGCATCGCAATATGACTACCTCAAGTTCCTGGGTGCATCATCAATAATCTCAAGAGAGGAAGTCAACGATAACAGCGATAAGCCCCTGTTGAAAGAACGTTGGGCTGGAGTAGTAGATACGGTGGGAGGAAATACTTTAGCAACGCTGATCGAAACTACCAAACATAGCGGCTGCGTTACCGCTTGCGGTTTGGTAGGTGGTGCGGAGTTAATAACGACTGTTTACCCTTTCATTTTGCGGGGAGTGCGGCTGATTGGAATTGATTCGGTTCAATGTCCGATCGCAACCAGATCGACCCTTTGGAAAAAGTTAGCATCTGATTGGAAACCCTCGCATTTAGAGCGAGTGGTAACAACTGTAAATTTAGAGGAATTGAGAGAGAAAGTTAATGCAATTCTGCAAGGAAAAATTGTAGGGCGTGTGCTAGTTGACCTATCCAGACAAGATCGGCTAGCCAAATTATAGTTAAATTATAGTAATGGCCAACGGCCATGCAGTGACAAACCAAACTAGCAGCAAAATTAAGGAAGAGGTAAATAGTAATTTATTTTAGTCTTATGTCAAATAACTCGAAGATAAAAATTTTGGTAATTGAAGACGAAGAAATCGTCCGCATAACCATTTTAGAAATTCTAGCCAGACAAAATTTTGAGACATTTGACGCCGAAAATGGCATCAAAGGCATCGAAATTGCTAGAGAAAAAAAGCCAGATCTAATTATTTGCGACGTGCGGATGCGCGAACTAGATGGCTACGGTGTCCTCAAAGCGCTCAGAAGCGAACCTGCGACGGCAGCTATCCCCTTCATTTTTATCACTGGCTTATCTAACAAAGCGGATACCAGGAAGGGTATGGAAGAGGGAGCGGACGATTATATAATCAAACCGTTTACACCAGACCAATTGCTGAAAGCGATCGCAGCTAGACTCGAAAAACAAGCCGCTATTAAGCAGCAACAAGCACAAAAACTAGATGAATTGCGTAGGAATATTACTTTATCCCTTCCCCATGAATTGCGAACTCCTTTAAATGGCATTATGGGGTTTTCACAACTGCTACTTGCCGAGTTAGATTCGCTAGATAAATCTGAGATTCGGGAAATGCTCGAGCAAATCCAAGCTGCTAGCAAACGTTTGTATCGTCTGATTCAGAACTTTTTGCTGTATGCAGATCTAGAAGTTATTGCTTCCCATCCAGAGCGAATCAAAGCGCTACGGAGTCATCGCATAGAGTATGCCAAAACAATGATTGCTGATATAGCCATTCACCAAGCAAAAAAAGTGCAACGAGAAAACGATCTGCATTTACATTTAGCAGATGGAGAAATTCAAATTTCCGCACAGCATCTGAATAAGCTGCTAGAAGAACTGATAGATAACGCTTTTAAATTTTCTGAAACGGCAACGCCAATTTATATCATCAGCATAGTAAAAAATAATTTTTTTATTCTATCTGTGAGCGATAAAGGACGGGGTATGAACGCCGAACAAATTGCTAATTTAGGAGCTTATATGCAGTTCGATCGCAAACTATACGAACAACAAGGCTCTGGTTTGGGATTGGCGATCGCTAAACGGCTGGCAGAATTGTACGGTGGAGAATTGTTTGTAGAAAGCATCCCCGGACAGCAAACAACTGTGCGGGTTGTTCTTCCCACTCCCAGCCTATTTTAGATTTTAGATTTTAGATTTTGGATTTTGGCTAGGGGCTAGGGGCTAGGGGCTAGGGAAGAGGGAAAAAGGAAGAGGAAGAGAGAGAAGGGAAAAGCGAAAATATTAATTCTTCTACTCCCCCACTCCCCCACTCTCCCGCTCTCCCACACCCCCACACTCCCCTAGCTCCTAGCTACAAATAGGAATCTCAATTACGAACTCTGCGCCTTTTCCTGGCTCTGATATACAATGCAATTTTCCACCATGTTTTCTGACCACAATTTGGTAGCTAATTGCCAATCCCATTCCAGTTCCTTGACCGATAGGTTTGGTTGTAAAAAATGGGTCAAATAGCTTTCTTTGGACATCATCAGCAATGCCTAAACCATTATCTGCGATGCGGATAAATAAACGGTTGTTTTCTTTTACAAATGTGCGAATTGCGATCGTACCCTGGCAAGCCTTAATTTCTGCCAGCGATCGCTGTTTGTTGTATTCGTTTATGGAATCAATAGCATTACACAGCAGATTCATAAATACTTGGTTTATTTGTCCGGCGTAGCACTCGATTTTGGGTACATCACCGTACTCTTTAATCACCTGAATACCCGGATAATCACCTTTAGCTTTCAGACGATTATGCAAAAACATCAACGCTGACTCAATCCCCTCGTGAATATCCACCCTCTTCTTTTCTGCTTCATCCAAACGGGAGAAATTTCGCAAAGACAGAACTATATCCCGAATGCGATCGGCCCCTACTTTCATCGAATCCAACAGTTTGGGAAAATCTTCTACTAAAAAATCGACTTCCTTGTCTTCAATTTCTACTTGCAGTTCCGGAACTGGATTGGGATAATAATATTTGTAGAGATTAAGCAAATACAGCAAATCTTGAGCGTACTGTTTCGCGTATTGAATGTTGCCGTAAATAAAATTAATCGGGTTATTAATTTCGTGTGCAATCCCACCAACCAATTGACTGAGGCTAGACATTTTTTCGGATTGAATTAGTTGCGCTTGAGTTTGCTGCAATTGGCGCAAAGTTCTTTCTAATTGTTGAGCTTGTGCCGTAGCAGTAGCTGCCAATTCTTCCTTAATTTGTAATGCTTGCCGCAGTTCTGCTTCAGTCTGTTTGCGCTTTGTAATGTCGCGTAGCAGCACAACATATTCTTGTCGTTCTTGATTATTTCGGCCTGAAATTGCCACTTCCAGAAATCGCGATTTTCCATCTCCACGAGTTACGATCTGTTCGCTACGGGATGGCCAACGCTCCGGCACATCCGGTAAATCCAAAAGTATTTGGTTTAAACGATTTCCGAGTAAATATTCATTTTTTACCCCAAACAATAGTTCTGTTGCGGGATTTGCTTGCAAAATTACACAATTTTCATCTAACACTATAATTGCATCCAGAGCTATTTTAAAAAGGTATTCGGCTTGTTCTCGCGCTTCGATAATACTGGTGACTTGCGGTAAGCTAGTCCAACAAGCGATCGCTACTCCTACAAATGCACTTATCAGCAGCAAAAGGACAAAAACATTCGTATAGTTTTCGACAGATGCGGTATCTAATTTAGCTCTAGCCGTCCATCCTATCGCTGTGGCGCTGCAAATTAAGAAAATTAAAACTCCCACCTGTACCAGCACAAAATCTGTCTTCCTTTCCTGAGAAGCAGCACGATGGCGTTCTTTCCACCAAGATGGATGGAAAGGTGCAAATTTGAGGCGAAGTACAGCTGCATCTGCTGCCAAAATAGCGATCGGCAACAGCAATCCGATCGCCAAATATTTCCAGTTCCAAGCTAAACCTCCCACCACCAGGACGATCGCTTCGACTACAAAAAAGCCTCCCGACCACCACGGCCACAATACAGCCGATCTACCTCGCCCCAGCCACAATCCCAGATGGATCGCCAGCATCGAAAAAAGATATCCCGTTCCAGCAATCATCACCACTCGATCGACATCTCCCCACATCAGACAAACCAGATTCAGTAAAAGGGTAAATGTCAGACCCGGGCCGAAAACACCCCGCCGCGAAACGACTGCAAATACAGGTGAAATATATCCGTCTATTGCCAGTTGATATAAAATTCGGGGCGAGTTGGAAACGGCTGTAGCCGAACTCAAAAGACAGCCGCAAGCAATCAGAAATGTCACCAAAAATGAAGCTGATTCACCCCAAAATGGTTTAGCTGCACCCACCAGATTTAAAAAAGCATTGTTGCCTATTTCGTCAGCATTTGCCAACCGCATCAGTACCCAAGAACCACCCAGATAAACTGGCACAATCAACCAGGCAGCAAAATCTAAACAACGCAAGGTGACTCTGGAATTTTTGCTATCTGCCACAAAAGAAGAAGCTGTTTCGCAACCGTAAACGGCATATACGGCAATAAAAAACCACTTCGCCCATTCCACAAAATTGAGCGGCGGCAGATTTTGTATTTCTAACCCAATGCTGGGAAAAAAACCGGGACTGGAGCTTGCTAAACTTAACCATCCAATTCCTTGAATGGAAAAAGCAAGTAACAATCCTATCGCTGGAAAGACAAAACATGAATGCAAAATTCCCAACGCTCTCGTGCCGCTAAAAGCTACTAGAAAAGGAAGTAAAGTAAATCCAATTCTCAACAACGTTACCGGACACGAAATGCCAAGCGGAGAAAGAGTCGCCTCGATTAAATCAGTGAGTATAATCGCATTCATCGGCGGTACGGATACCCATCCCAAAAGATAGCCGATCGCTGCATAGCGAGCCAGTCCGGGATAGCTTTTCAGCAGTCTGGTTGTGTAATTGGGCGTTCCTCCCGATACTTTCGGCCACTGAATACCCAGGCGCTTGATTTGCAGGTTCAGCATAATACCGACGATCGCTCCCGGCAACCATACAAAAATTGCTTTCGGCCCTAACTCTGCGTGCATACTCGGTGCGGTACCAAGCCATAGCAACAAACCGGAAAGCCCGAATCCCCAGCTTTCCATCGGACTTAGGCTCGGTTCGAGACGTTGGGAGAAACGATGATTCAGTTTTCCTTTATCCACGTCGGCACAACTATTAGACTTTCGCGAGTAAGTAGTGTTTATGTTAAGTTCAACCATAAATTAGGGACTCGAAGGCGACCAGCCCGATTTATTTTTATGAAAATACATTTGTTCTGATTAAGTTTCTTGGAGTTAGCCTAAGAGTTGATGCTTTGAAAAGATACACCCAAAATCGAGCTCTAGCTTTTGCTTTATCACTTTAAAGCCTATACTATCTTTATTTTTACTATCAATCTCTGCTAAACCTTACTTAGGATAGAACAATTTACATAATTTATGGTGTATATGTTTTAGCTTTATAGGCAAGAACCAGTGTAAAAATGCTGGAATTGTCTCTGGGCAAGAGTTTCATCAAGCCCTAGCTAGGGGCTGGGGGCGTCGCGGTTAGGGCGTCGCGGTTAGGGCGTTGGGAAAGAGGGAAAAGGGGAAATATTAATTCTTCCGCTCCCCCGCTCCCCCACTCCCCCACTCCCCCACTCCCCCCTTCCCCGCCAAAAAAAAACCCCAGCGGGGTGCTGGGGTTCGATCGTCCAGAGGATGTCGTCGCTATTAGTTGGGCAAGTTGTTGCTGCCATAAGCATCCACGCTGAAGGCAGGAACGCGATCGCTATAGTCTATCTTGCTGCCGGTAATACTTTCAGATAGCTTCTCAAAAGACTCAGAGCGCCAGTTACGTTCGTGAATTGGCTTCGACTGCTCGCCTCGGAAGTAAGCTTGAGTACCGATCGCAGCAGCAGCAACCCAACCGACGATGAATAGCGCAATCAGGATAGTCATCACTCGTTTTCTCCCGTTTGTATCTTTATGTAAATAAATGTAACGAAGTTTAACAATATCTGTTTGTGACTTGACTCAATTACCTAAGTGATGTTTATCACAAATGCCACTAGAGCGTCACCCGATGCCAGGATTTTGGATTTTAGATTTTGGATTAGATAATAAAATCCCAGTTTAGCTATTTGCAAGAAACCCAGTTTCTATAACAGCTGCAAGATCTGAGTCAACCGGAAACAACCGAGTAGCTGGAAAGAGTGTGTTTCCATCGTTCGGGAAACCGTACTACATAATCAATTGCCAAAAACCGACGATCGCGGTAAATTATCATTGATTTCAATTTAGGGCTGGAGAAGAATTGTTATGCCCACCTACGATTACTTTTGTGCCAGCAACAATCAAAAAGTTGAAGTTCGCCACAGTATTCACGAAAAACTTACCAATTGGGGCGAGTTGTGTAAGCTAGCTCAATGCGACCCAGGCGAAACGCCACTCGATGCACCTGTCCAGCGCTTGATTAGCGTACCAAGCTTGCTCGTTCCAACATCGAATAGCGACTACAAGAATGCGGGATTAACCAAGCTGGTGAAACGAGACTCTGGAGTCTATGAAAACGTCACCACCTAGCATTGAAAAAGTCAGATTCTAAATAGCCACTCCAGCTAGTTATTCTGAGGTGGGGGCATTCCTATAAATGATAGATGTAATTTGGGATATGGAAACCGGCGACCCCGATGACTTCCTTACCTTATTGTTGTTGATGGGACACCCGGAAGTTAACCTCAAAGCTGTTACCATCACCCCAGGTTCTCCCCAACAGATCGGACTGGTAAGGAAAGCATTGGCTCTATTTAATATAGATATTCCAGTCGGAGCCCATCACAAAGAACACCCTAAACCCTGTGTTTCCAAATGGCACACAGATGTTTATGGAGATATTCCAACTTCCCAAGATGCAGAAAATGGCGGCGAAGTTTTGCGGCGATATTGTGACTCGAACACTACCTTAATTACAGGTGGCCCGCTAAAAAATTTGGGAGCTGCCATTAAATTAAATTTTCAAGTCGATCGCTGGATTGCCCAAGGTGGATTTGCCGGTGAAGGTGTAGTACCATCAGAACTTCAACTAGACAAATTCAAAGGAATGACGACTTGTCCCACTTACAACCTCAACGGCGATTCAAAATCTGCTTTAGCAGCACTTTCTTATGAAGCTATTAGGGTGAAAAGATTTGTGTCTAAAAACGTTTGCCATCGCGTTTACTATGACCGAAAAATGCACGATATTTTCCAATCATTCAAACATAAAAGTTTGTCTCTCGCTTTGATATGGAAAGGTATGGATGCCTATCTGCGTCATCACCCCGATGGTAAAAAATTACACGATCCTTTAGCTGCTTGTTGTGCTATTGACGAGTCGATCGCGACTTGGGCAGAAGTGGAAATATACCGAGAAAAAGGCCAGTGGGGAGCCAGATTATCTCCCGGTTCCGGAACTTGGATTATTATAGACTACAACCCAGAAAAATTTATCTCTACTTTGACGGCATATTAAAAATGCACTCGTCTCAAGACCACTTTATCGGCTATGAAAAAATCTTTGAAAGTCAGACAAAATGGAACCTCACCCCAGCCGATCTTCGCGCTTTCAAGAAAACCGATTGGGTGGTAACAGAAAAGATTCACGGTGCCAACTTTTGCATAACAACAGATGGCTCGAATGTTCGCTTTGCCAAAAGGAAAGAGTTCTTGCAGCCAGGAGAAGACTTTTTTGGGTTTAAGTCGAAAGAAAGCCGATTAATTAACCAAGTCAACGAAATATTTAAAATTTTGCAAGCTGAAGCAAAGGTTCCCCTTAAAGTTTTTGTTTATGGCGAATTATTTGGCGGAGAATATCCCCATCCAGATGTTCCTTCTGTGACCAACGTACAAGCTGTGCAAACTGGCGTTTACTATTCACCGGACATCGAATTCTGCGCTTTTGATATTGCAATTGTCGAAAATAATAACTTAGCTTCGCGAAATTACAAGGATTACCACAAAGCGCTGACAATATTTCAGCAAGTAGGTATGATGAATGCCTTACCGTTGTTTGTCGGCAAATACGAGACAGCTCTTGCTTATCACCCAGAGTTTGATTCTACCATACCCGGTTTGTTAGGGTTACCGAAATTACCTTTTGCGAATAAGGCAGAAGGCATCGTTATTAAACCTGTAAAATCATTTTGGTTGGAGAGTGCGAAGGGTAGAATCAGACCGATTCTGAAAATCAAGATTCCTGAATTTGCCGAAGATAGTCGATTTCATCAGGCAACTAAATGGCATCAGCAACAATCTTCTAACTATTCTCAGATTGTTAGTACAGAAGAATGCACTTTGCCGAGTCCGAGTCAAGCAAATTTAATCGCGAAATTGCAGCGAGAATCAGAAAATTTAGTCGAGCGGTATTTCACAAATAAAATTTAAGATATTTCTATTTTTCATAGTTCACAATTTCTGTTTCTAGAAACTATGAACTATGAACCGCCAAACTATGTGTAAGTCAGCTGTACGCCGACGGGGAAAGTCTTGGCGCTTTTGGGTTTCACATAAACAGACTGTTCTTGTAGCAGTTGTAATTGCGTGAAGCGATCGCGTGTCAGTTGCGCTGTCACCAGTTGACCGTCCCTGAGACTCAACTCCACTACAACTTCCCAACCCAAATGCACAATCCGCTTTACCTTCGCGGGTACGGCGGTTTCTTCCGCCTTTGTTTGAATTAAAACATCGTGAGGACGCAAAAACACATGAGAATTGTGAGATTGCGAATGGTTAAGATCGAAAATTCCCGCAGCGCTCGATAGAACGTTGACAGGGCCAAAGAAACTCATCACAAAGGGGGTAGCTGGATGGTCGTAAATATCCTCTGGAGTGCCTACCTGTTCCACCTGACCTTTATTAAAAACAGCAATTTCATCGGCAAGTTCCATCGCCTCTTCTTGATCGTGGGTAACAAAGACAGTGGTAACGTTAACTTGTTCGTGCAGGTGTCGCAGGGAAGCTCGCAGTTCTTTACGAACTTTAGCATCCAAAGCTCCAAACGGTTCATCTAATAAAAGTACTTGCGGATTTACAGCTAAAGTTCTCGCCAAAGCTACCCGTTGTCGCTGTCCGCCAGAAAGTTGAGACGGATAGCGATCGCCTAACCCCCGCAGTTGCACCAAGTCTAACAATTCTTCCACTCGTTCCCGGACATAAAATTTGGACGCTTTGCGTATTTGTAGACCAAAAGCGACATTCTCGCGGACGGTCATGTGCTTAAACAAAGCATAGTGCTGAAACACGAAGCCAATGCCCCGCGATTGCACGTTTTCGGAGGTCATGTCCTTACCGCTGATTCTAATTCTGCCCGTATCTGGAGTTTCCAGTCCCGCAATTAGCCGCAGTAAGGTGGATTTCCCTGACCCCGAAGGCCCCAAAAGTGCCACCAGCTTGCCACTGTGAATGTCCAAATTTACCGAATCCACTGCCTGAAACGAACCAAATCGCTTTGATACGCCCTCAATCAAAATGCTCATCGCTACTCTTTCCCTGAACTTTTGGTAATTGACCTTTGACTCGATCGAAAACCGGATTTTGTTGGCAGACCTTTTTCTTACACCGATTTATCGCCCAATTTACTGTACTTACATACCACATATCCTAATTTATTGGTAACTTTTGTCAAATTTCTTGACCTTCGGTACAACTGACTCCCTGACCGAGGGCTTTCAGAAACCCGGTTTTTTAGAAAAACCGGGTTTCTGGCCTTTAGAAAGGGTTTCTGGCCCGCGACAATCCTTTTTGCTGTGTCTTGTAAATTGTACTAAAATAATCTACAGTTTATCTATCGGGATTTAGGTGTTTTTGTGAAAATGCCTTTTATCGGCAATGTTTTTTGACTGCCAACTTCTACCAAGCCCGAACCCAGATCCGTCCAACACTGGAGTCTACAATGGCCATCTTGCAACTCGAAGACAGTTCGGTTTACACCCATCTCAGCGACATCACACGGAAACTTGCAGCACTAGATATTCACATCAAACGCTTGTCCTTGGGGAGTAACTCCTATATCGCCGAATTGCTGACACAAGACATTCTTAGCCTTGCGGAAAAAGAGGAGGTATTAGCTGGTTTCGATCGCTACTTTGTCCAATTCCAGCGCAGATTTGGTTATAAATGGCGTGAATTGACGGTTTTGCATCCTGGTTCGCCCTATCTTTGGGCCCTGATCACGCAATTCGATCGCTGCCACACTCACGCAGACGACGAAGCACTCTATATCCTTTCTGGAGAGTGCGTTTTCGGGTTTGTGCTTCCTGATGGCAAGCAAGCAGAACTAATTGTCGAAGCAGAAGAATATATTAACGTGCCATCCGGTACCGAGCATTGGTTCCGTCCTACAGGATTGCTTCATTTCAAAGCAGTACGGTACTTTACAAGTGTAGGCGGGTGGACGCCTCAATACACCGATACTAAAATTCAGTTTCACAAACCCGTTGCCAGAAGATATCCTGGCGACTGCCCTTAACTTAAAGTTTGTAAGTCCTGGGCAACCCTACGCCTAGCAACAAGTTTTTATTTTTTTAGCTTTGGAATAATTAACAATGACCGTTTTCCCACCTACAACAAATGGTGTTTATGTTCTGACGCAACGTAAATTTGCACGAGCGTCGCTACTGCCTTTGGGCGAAGATTTTCTATGGCAAATTGAAACGGGTGTCATCCGCACCATGACGTGGCAGGAAGATGGAACTTGTATCACCTTTGGATTGTGGGGGCCAGGAGATATTGTCGGTAGAGCCCTATCAAAAGCCGATCCCCTTCAAATAGAATGCTTAACTGATGTACAGGCAACATTACTGCCCGCTGGTAACTGGGATCTAGTTACTGATGCCATGCTTCTACACGCTCAACGACTGGGAGAATTTTTGGAAATTGTACACAGCAAACCTATTGACGCCTCGCTGTTTCGATTGATGAATTGGTTGGGCAAAAGGTTCGGTCGCGAAATCGATCGAGGACAAATTATCGATTTGCGCTTAACCCATCAGCAAATGGCTGAAATTATTGGCGCTAGCAGAGTTACTGTCACCCGCATTCTCAATAACTTTGAAAAGCAGGGAATTATTCAACGCCTGCATCGCAAAGTTGTCGTTATGCAAGAGCAGTCTTTGTGGCACTACGAAATTTAACTAGGGCGTCGGGACTAGGGCGTCGGAGCTAGGGCGTCGGGGCTAGGGAAGAGGGAGAGGGAAGAGGAAGAGGGAAAATATTAATTCTTCTGCTCCCCCGCTCTCCCTCTAGTTTTTGACTTTTGACTTTTGACTTTTGACTTTTTTAGATGGCTCTGAAAGAGTTATGTATTCTCTGAATCATAGAGATTGCCGATGTATTGCTGGGAGCGTAGAAACTAGCCATATAAATGGTTTTGTTATTCTGATAACGAATCATCGTAATAATTGCATCCGTTTCTGATTCGGATATCCATAGTTGAACTGCTTCTAGTCCGCTAATATTCAGCCTGCTTCTTCTTTTGATCTGATAACCAACTTTTTCCTGGGCTGAAATTGCCTCCTTAACAACCGTCTCAAAAGTTTTGGGTTGAATATATATATCCGTTTTGATAAAATTTTCTGGAAAATCTTCATTTCCTACGATAGCCAGACGATCGTTTGTGATGATTGTCAGGTCGCTCCTGTTTCTCTCTACAAACCAACCAAAAGGATACTGAATTGCATATTCACGCGGTTCTACGTAAGTTAAAAATCTCGTTTCTGTGGTGACGGGACTATTTTGTGCGACACCAATCTTTGTCCCAAAAACTGTATAGGGCAGCGTAACAAATCCTAAAAACGCTACAGTTTTCAGGGCTGCGGAAAGCAAAAATTTGAATTTCATAGTTTTTTCTAACTTACTCTCCCGTTTGGTGGTGATAATAAAAACTTATTTAATTGTAGGGTGGGTTAGGCACGGGCGATAATTTCAACACTTTCAAGCAATAATTAAGTTGCCGTGCCGTAACCCACCATCCCACCTATCTGTAAAATACACAAACATTTTCCACCATAAACCCTCTAGACCCTTCTAACCTACTCGACTTGCCCTAAATCATATCGTCAGATTCAATTTCTTCACAGCGTTGCAGGAGTGTTTCAATTTCAGCTGCTAATTCAATTAACTCTGGCCAAGATGAATCATTTACTAAGTCTTGGGCGTGAGCGAGCTTGTTTCTTAATGCTTCGGCTGATTTGAGGAAACGCTCTCCAGCTCTTTTGGATTTTAGCCCAAGTCGATCGACTATTTCTGTTTTGGCGAGGATTAGTTCCCGCTTATCGGAGAATTGCAGATAATCTGTCAAGTTCATTGCTTCATTTTTCGCTTGCCGATCGTGCCATAATTTTTTTGCCAATGCCACTCGATCGCTTTTGACGAAAGGCTGCCAAGAATCATTTGGGTAGTAAATCCGTACTAGCCGGAGGATCTGCATTTCTAGTAAGGTGACGAGTCCAAACAATAACATCCGTACTGGTGCTTTTTGTAAGTCTCCGCGTGTGACGATACCGCTGACGCGATCGCGATCCAACACAAACACTTTTGTTTTATACCGCAAAATCCGCAGCAATTCTATCAGGGGCGTGGATGCGGCGATTAATTCCGAGGGGTGAAAAATGCGCTGGTAGTCGCCGCATAGACCATCTGCCAAACTTTGGCGATCGATATAGCCACAAATGATACCATTATCTTCAACTCCGAGAACGTCAAAGTTGAGGCTTTCCATCCACTGCCGCACAACTGGTGCCGACTGGGTAGCTAGTACAGACTTGAGAGGTTCGGCAACGTATTTGACGGTGATACTATCCTCGAACAGACTCCGTAAGTCAGCAGAAGTGGATTTCAGTTGTTTCATGCTGTGAGACAAGGCGATTGCTAGGGGCTAGAGGTTAGGGGAAGAAGGCTTTAGAATAAAGGTTTTCAGGAATTAAGAATCTCTTGGCGGTTACTATATAATTATTCCATCAGTTTCAATCTCTAGCACAATTTCAAACGCCCGGACTTGTTTCATTCCGGGCGTTTGTTCTTAGGTTGCAGACATCCTTCTGCGAGGTTTTAGATTATTAAGCAGCCATCATCATCATGGACATTTTCTTGCACATTTCGGCACAATGACGGCAAGAATCAGCACAAGCTTTCATCTTGGCATCGTCGCCCATCATGTCGCAGCATTCCGCACAGCGCATACACATTTCCCCACACAGCTCGCAGGTGCGTCCCATGAACTCAGAACCCATCATCATCATGTTCATGGACATTTGGCACATTTCCATGCAGTCGCGCATCATGCCCATCATCGAGCCTTCCATGTACTTGCCGCCCATTTCCATGCAATAAGTCATGGATTCCATGCACATTTTGTAGCAATCCATGCAGGCTTGCATACATTCCTGCATATCTTTGCTCATGGGCATGGCTTCTTTCGTCATCATCATCATCATAAATTTGCTCCTAATTTAGGAAAAGCGCATCTATCTGAGGGAGCAGAAACGTAACTGCTCCCAATTTTTGTTGCAAGTGAAAAAATCTTTTTTTCTGCTTGCATTCGCATCCTAACACATTAATAATTGATGTTGTTACACCTTAAAAAATCGTGATATAAGATTAATATTTTATTTCAACTATTCCGATAAATTTACCGGACATTACTCAGAATTTATTTAAAGTATCCCGATAAATTTACCGGAGATTAAGTTGATTGTGACAAACATCGGCTTTGCAGACGATTTATCTGGCCAATTCGCTCATTAGATTTACATTTTTTAAAAAACTAGGCCAAGCGTAAACAAATGTGTATAATATGAAAATTGACACTTGTAAAAGAGTTAGCCTCTTAAGTTAAAAAGGTAAATAACTCATATTGCTATCTGTTATGAATTACCTGGCATTGATTTTCCACTCCTATCAGCTAGCTTTCGGTTTCGGCGGCTTGATTGCAGGTTGTTTAGCTGGGCTTTTAGGCATTGGTGGCGGTATTTTTCTGGTACCTCTGATGGTGAGCCTGGGTTTGACGCCCATTCAAGCTGTAGCTACGAGTAGCTTTGCGATGCTGTTTATATCTATCTCTGGAAGCTTGCAAAACTGGCGGATGGGCAAATTGAACTTCCAAAAGGTGATAATTTTAGGGCTTCCTTCCTTGGCGACTGCACAACTGGGAGTTTATTTGGTAAAGCATATCCCAGGTTATTTAGTTATGAGTGCTTTTGGCGGATTATTATTAGCGAATATTTTTGTCATCCAACTCCAGCGAAGCTTCAGTAAAACAGAAGATATTGCTGCACCAAAAAAGCATTCTTGGCTATCAAATTTAGGGCGGTTTTTCACTGGTAGCGCGGCGGGTTTATTGGCAGGTTTATTTGGCATTGGTGGCGGCATAATTATGGTTCCCTTGCAAATTGCACTGTTAGGAGAACCGATGAACATCGCTGCGCCGACGAGTTTGGGAGTGGTTGTCCTGTCAGCATCCTCAGCTTTCACAGGTCATGCGATGAAAGGAAATGTGCTATATTCGATCGGCATTTTGTTGGGAATTACAGGAGCGATCGGCGTTCAAATCGGGACGCGACTGCTGCCCAAAATACCCGATATAATTGCTAAATTACGTTTTCAGGTTGTTTTAGCAATTTTACCGATTTACTTTTTTTGGCAAACGGGGATGAGCAGAGGGAAACAACCGATCGCACAGCAGCTAGAAGCAGATAGCCACAAAATTCCTCAATCTTTAATAGTTATAAAAATGCTATACAGAGAGCGCTTTATTACTACTTCACCACACCCAAACGTCTACCGACTTACCTCGACTTTATCGAATCGAGCAGCATAACGCAGCGATCGCCTACAGCAGCTTTCGGCTAAGTCAAATCGAAACTGCTGTATTTCGGGCGATCGTTGAATTTAACCTCTATTTAACCTACACTTAATATTAATCTCTAGTAAGCCGAGCGAATTACCGTAGTTACTTGGCACACTGGCGGACTGAGGGATGCGCGTTCTAGTTTTGCGGGAGTACAAACAATGAGTTCCATCTTTTTCAGTTCCAGCGATTGGCAAACTATAGTCTTCAGACTGAGTACGGCGCTAGTGGTTGGCGGTGCGATCGGCTATAATCGGCAGCAGCCCGGTAGACCCGCAGGCTTGCGAACATTCATGATAGTTAGCTTAGGTTCAGCTGCGTTTGTCATGATTCCCTTGCAAGTAGATGGCGAAAGTACCTTTTACTCCACAAATGCTCTGAGTAGAACTATCCAAGGCGTTGCAGCCGGAATTGGATTTTTGGGTGCGGGAATGATTTTGCAACAATCCGGTCAGAAATTCGGTAAACCAGAAGTCAAGGGATTAACCAGCGCCGCAACTATTTGGCTGGCGGCTGGATTGGGTGCAGCAGCAGGTTGTGGATTGTGGCAAATGTGTCTCATCGGAACGCTGATGGCGTTAGCAGTTCTCAGTGGAGTGAAAAAAATCAAGAAATCTCCCTTAATTCGTCTTAATGGCTACAAGCTGACGAAAATACGGCAAAAAGATACTGCTTCCAGTCAAGATGTACAGCAGCAATAAGTGACTTTAGAGGATCGAGATGTGAATATTCCTGATTTTTCGAGAGTTTTTCAAGCGGGAGAAAGATTAAATCCACCTAGCTACTAGAAGCGGTGGAAAAAAACCCTAGCACTACATAGGATTGGCCTAATCTGCTTGTAGATGAATCTACAGAAGCAAATGTGATTGTATTTAGCTCAGATTGAATAAGATTTTTCCCCGTTTTACCCACCTAAAACTTTCACTCGAATGGTGAAGCCCAAAAAACAGTAATCAAGCATCAAGATAGCTGATTAACAAATCACACATCTCTTCCGTTAATGGGATTTTTGTTTCTATTTCTAACCAAAGGTATTGACCAAAAGGATTATTTTCTAAAAACACATATTCATTGTTGGGAGTCACAATAAAATCCATCGCCCCATATAATAGTTTTTGCTCCTCCAAAAATTCGATGCAGAACTTTTCTATTTTTGCTGGTAGTTCAAAGATAGAATGTGGATTAATTTGAGTATGAAGTCGCCAATCAATTTTGGTCTCTTCATGGGCTTGTGAATCAATTTTAACGGCAAATACCTTTTTGCCAATAATTGTAATCCTTAATTCAAAAGCTTTTTCGATATATTCTTGCAATTGAGTCGGTGATAAATAAATGTTTTTATAGAACTTATAAAAATCATCTTTGCCAATCTTTCTTGAGGGGATTCCTTGATTGATCCCATCGATGGTCACATTTCCAGTATAAATGGTTTTAACTAAAACCTCTTCTCCGCACTCTATAAAAAACTCTTTGGCTGTTTCTGGCTGTGTTGTTATCAGTGTTTTAGGGATTTTGACCCCGTATTTATTGGCCAGTAAAAGTTGTTGAAATTTTACTTTCGCTTTATTGGCGATAAATGGATCGTTTATCCATCTTATGCTGGGTATAGAATATAGTATATTGATCAAAGCTTTTGTTTCTGAAATGATAAACTGTTCCTCTGTAGATTGATCAATTTTCCCAAAAAAATCAAAGTCAGGTTTTCTCAACCAGGCTACTTTTAGTTGATCTAAGTTTAAGATTCTCCCAATTTCGTCAGTAATCTGTCCAGTCCATAACCCATTTTGATCGATATGAAGATTTATCTTATATTTTCTCAGTAAATCTTCTGAGTTTAACCGAAAAAGTTCAATATCTTTTTTATGTAGTTTTCTGATAACTTCATCAGTGTGTGTATCCTGCTTGTTCGTAAAAATTAATATCATATTTTAATTTGTAATCTCGTTTTGGGGTGATGAATCAGATATGTTGGTTAATCGATCTTTATGCGGTATCCAAACCAGGATTTTACTACTTACGATAGCTAACAGCTTAAAGCGGTACGATAGAATGCTTCGCACTCTACCGTACCGTATAATCCATCTTATTTTATAGAGAAAGCCATGATAATGGTCTTCACCTAATGCCAATTTCAGGTTTAAGTATCAGATTGCTGTGAATCATCTTTACTCATAAAAATGCCGCTAGTTGTATCATCATATGTCAATGAAGTACCAGCATATATAGGAATATTCGATGTTTGAGTTTTCGGATCATAGGATTGTTTTAGTATCTCTGAATCCTTAATCGCTTGATCATACAATGCTTGGTCGAGTTTCTGTACCAAACTTAGGGTAAAAGGGACTGAGCTTGCAGGTCGATCAAAAGTTTTGGTTTTCATGTGATTTATTCTTGAAAAGTGGTTAACATTCAAGATTGTACTTTCTAATTTTTAGACTGGAGTGGCATCTTCTGGCAAAATTGATATAGGGGGATTTGGTGTGATATAGTGTCATTGGGTGCTAATCTTTAGTAACCTTTTACAAAACTTAACTTTTAGTGGCTAAAAGTGGGTTTTCGTGGCTAAACTAAAAAGATTGAGTAAGGTTAAAAATATATGGACGTTAAAGAATTGTCAAAATGGACTGATGAACAGGTATTCGCGAAAACAGGACAACATCTTGATTCTTTACAAAAATCTATATTAGAAAGTGTTTTACAACGTCAAAATTTTCATAAAATTGCGGGAAATAATGGATATAGTTACGATCATGTTAAAAAAGAGGGAGCAAAATTATGGAAACTTCTCTCCGATGTTTTTTCAGAAGAGATTGAACAAAAGAATGTTCGTTCTATTTTAGAAAATAAAGCTGGATCTACTATCTACAGTTTTGGTGATTCTTCACTGATTATTAGTAATCATAACATTAATAAAAATCATATTAATATTTGTAGGGAAAATTCCCAATATTTAGAGGATATAGAAACACGATCGCGCTCTACCCAATACGAAAATAAATCCTCCATAATTGAGCTAACAAAAGCACCAGAATTTAACTATACTTACGGGCGTAATTCAGAAATTTCTACTCTTAAAGAATGGATTTTAGAAAATCAGACTAGATTAATCATAATTTATGGATTGAGTGGCATAGGAAAAACGGCTTTAACCCTGAAATTAATCTCAGAAATTAATACACAATTCGATTATATTATTTATCGCAGTCTGGAGGATTTGCCTAAACTAATCAACCTTAAAGATGAACTTAAACAGTTTTTTTCTCAATCTCACGCAACTCTATTACCAGAAATAATAGATTATTTTCGCTCATCTCGTTGTTTAGTAATCCTTGATGACGTGCAGAATATTTTTAACCCTGGTAACTTAGCGGGTCAGTATTTAACAGAATATAAAGATTATAGTAAATTTTTTCAGCAAATTGCTACCTTATCTCATCAAAGTAGTTTAATTTTAATTAGTTGGGAAAAACCTGGAGAAATAGAAGCTTTAGAAAAAGAAAACAAATACACAAGATCATTACAACTTCAAGGATTAGGAGAAGAAGCCAAAGAAATCTTGAGACAAAAAGATTTACAAGATGAGGAAAAATGGGATGAATTAATAACACTATATCAAAGTCATCCAGCTTGGTTAAATATTATTTCTTCAACAATTATAGAGTTATTTAACGGGAGGGTTTCCCTTTTTCTGACCGATAAAAATGAGTTTTTTTTGGGTGACATAGAAACCTATTTAGAATCGCATTTAGAGCGGTTATCAGAATTAGAAAAAAATGCGATTAACTGGCTATCCCATCAAGATGAACCAATAGATATTTCCCAAAAAACTGCTAATATGGAAGTATCTCAAGCTAAACTTATGCACATTATACAATCTTTAACCAGACGCTGTTTAGTAGAAAAAGTTCCCAGAAAAGAGCTAGCAAAATTTCAGCTAAATTCTATTTTTAAAGCACATATTAACAGTAATTTTGCGGTAAAAAAATATCCCTAATCACCTTTCCGACAGATTTTATCCCAAAGCATTCTCCAAATCTTGTTGCAAATCCTTCTGATTTTCAATCCCCACCGAAAGGCGAACCAAATTATTTTTAATTCCCCGTCTCAACCTTTCCTCTTCCGGAATAGAACCGTGGGTCATTTTCGCCGGATAGCAAACCAGCGATTCCACGCCTCCCAAACTTTCTGCTAGGAAAAATAACTTCAGTCGCGCTACAAATTCTTCAACTGCTGCAAATCCGCCTTTCAATTCCAAGCTAATCATTCCGCCAAAACCGTACATTTGTTGTTTGGCGAGATGGAATTGTGGGTGACTTGGCAAACCGGGATAATAAATGCGATCGACTTTGGGATGATTCTCCAAAAACTGCGCCAAAAACAAAGCATTTTTCTCATGTTCCCGCATCCGCACCGCCAAAGTTTTGATTCCCCGCAGCACTAAGTAACTATCCAAAGGACTGGGAACAGCGCCGATCGCATTCTGGTAAAATTTCAATTGTTGATATAATTCTTCATTAGAAGTAACGACACCGCCGCCAATAATATCGCTGTGTCCGCCTAGATATTTAGTGGTACTGTGAACGACAATATCAGCGCCTAATTCTAGCGGTCTTTGAAAATATGGACTCGCAAAAGTATTATCCACAACTAAAATTAAGTTGTGTCGGCGTGCAATTTCTGATAAAATTTTGATATCGACAATCTTTAACAGCGGATTCGTCGGCGTTTCGATCCAAATCAGCTTTGTGTGCGGTTGAATCGCCTTTTCAAAACTGGTTAAATCGTCAACGCTGGCGTAAGTTGTTTCGAGACCCCAATTTTTGACAACTTTCTCCAAAAGCCTGTAAGTTCCGCCGTAGATATCGTCTCCGGCGATGATATTATCGCCACTTTTCAGCAAACTCAATACCGTAGTTGTCGCAGCGACTCCGGACGCAAAAGCCAAACCGAATTTGCCACTTTCAATGGAAGCCAAAGCTTTCTCTAAAGCGGTGCGGGTGGGGTTTCCCGTGCGAGAATATTCGTAACCCTTATGTTGACCGATCGCCTCTTGCTCGTAAGTCGAGGTCATGTAAATTGGTACAATCACAGAACCCGTCACGGAATCGGGTGCTTGACCTTCGTGGATAGCTCTGGTTTCAAATTCCATCATATCAAATTTGTTGGCTTCGCAATAAGAGTTTTTTTTAACGCAAAGGGCGCAGAGGTTAACGCAGAGGGACGCAGAGGTTTTTTATCGCAAGTTTTGGCTGGATTTAGAAATTTAGCGGATGAAGATGTTATCCCTCTGTTTGACCGATCCAATATTTGATTAAATCGGCTCTGGTAATTAATCCTACTGGAATTTCATCCCGTTTGATTATGATACCAGTAGTTCCGGACAAAAGCACGCGATACGCTTCGGAAATATCGATATCTTCGTCAAGCACAGGTAAAGGTCTACCCATCACCGCCGAAACTTCCTGATTGGCGAAATTGATTCCTTCATGCAGCAACTTCATTAAAGATGCTTCGTTTAAACTTCCCACGACATCGTTATTATCAACAACCGGAACTTGGGAGATATTGTGTTTTTGCAGAAGTTTAATCGCTTGCATCAAGCTATCGCGCGGATTCACAGAAATAAGTGCGGGGAAATCTTTCTTCTGTCCGAGGATTTCGCCAAGTTTGATAGATTTTACCGTTTGTCCTGACCAGAAACCATTCTCCTGCATCCATTGGTCGGAATAAATCTTATTGATGTAATTTCTGCCCGTATCCGGTAAAAGCACTACAATATATTTAGGTTCCGTCAATCGCTGCGCGTACTTCAAAGCTGCTGCTATCGCCGTTCCGCAAGAACCGCCGACCAGCAAACCTTCTTCTCGCGCCAAACGACGCGCCATATTAAAAGATTCTTTATCGCTGACTCGCACCATTTCATCTACTATTTGGCGGTTGAAAGTTTTGGGGATAAAATCTTCGCCTATTCCTTCCACTTTGTAAGATTTGGGACTATCGCCAGACAGGATAGAACCTTCCGGGTCTGCACCTACAATAACAATATTTTGATTTTGCTCTTTCAGATATTTTGCCACACCGGAAATAGTACCGCCAGTACCCATCCCAGCCACAAAAACGTCTACTTTTCCGTTGCTATCTGCCCAAATTTCTGGCCCAGTTGCTAAATAATGAGCTAAAGGATTGTGGGGATTTTCAAATTGATTCGGTCTGTAAGCGCCAGGGATTTCTTTAGCTAATCTATCTGCCACACCATTATAACTTTCGGGAGAGTCAGGCGCTACAGATGTGGGAGTAATCACAACTTCCGCACCATAAGCTTTGAGCAAGTTAATTTTATCTTGACTCATCTTATCCGGCATCACAAAAATGCAGCGATATTTTTTAATAGCAGCAACTAGCGCCAGACCGACCCCAGTATTACCAGCAGTCGCCTCAATAATTGTACCCCCAGGCTGCAAAAGACCTTGTTTTTCTGCGGCTTCAATCATCCCCAGCGCGATTCTATCTTTGGTGCTGCCACCGGGATTGAGATATTCTACTTTGGCGTAGATTGTTGAGTGAATATCTTGGGTAATTCTGTTAAGTTTAATTAAGGGAGTTCTGCCGATCGCTTCCAGAATATTATTGTAACTTGCCATAACCCACCTCCAAAAAATACCTCGCCTTTCCCACCCATCCAAAAAATCATCCCCTCAACCACAAAAACTCAAAAACATCTGCGTTTATCTGCGTTCATCTGTAGATATCTGCGGTTAAAATTATCCTCAAACCCTCATTCCCAACAACTCTTCCGCTAACGCCGCCGCTTGTACCCGAATTTCCGGAACAGCCGTAGTCTCCCAAAGCCGTCCTTGTCGGGGTGGCCCCAAAGTATATAAAATTTGGGAAACCATACCATCAACATCCAGTAAAGCACCATTTGGCGCAACATCCAAACCGATCGCCAAAGCATCGGAACGAATGAAACCATGCGATCGCAAATTTTGAATCAGCGGATGTCCGAATTTGCGATAATCGCACTCCGTACCAGTACAATTTATTACTCGCTGCACGCGCACAACTTCATGTTCTGAAGTATTCTCGCTTTCTGACTCAGCGTAATTTTTTTTACGAATATGTCGTTTGCGGATCGAGACATTCACACCGCGATCGTCTTCATCGTAAGCTTGAATCCTACCTGCATGAACGACCATTTGACCTGAGTGCAGCATTTCGGAAACAGTATCTGCAACTCCCAGCGAAACGCGGTGACGGTGAACTTCCCAATAAATGCGGACGTGACGCAGAAAACGTCGCTGTTCGTTGAGAGGTAATTGCTGCCACAATTGCTGAGTAATCGGACGCAGGGAATCTAGTACCGCACGCCAATCGCAATCTTGAGCGATCGCATTCTTGACTTCCTGGCGTACCAATCTTACCAAAGCCCGAATATTTTTCGGCGCTGTCTCCACATTCAGAAAAGTTGGGTAAGGTTTGGTAAACTTATGAGGATATGGCAGCAGCCCGTGACGCGAAACAACGTGAATTGCTCCTGCGTGACCTTGCTCTTTCAGCGCCACAGCTAAATCCAGCATCGTCAGACCCGATCCGATTAGCAAAACACCGTCATCCAGCTCTAAATCTGAAAGTGCTTGTGCAGACCAAGGGTAGCTCACGTAACGCAAACTTGTATAAAAAGATTTATCTTGCACGAATGGATCGCTGGGTGGAAAGTTACCCAAAGCAAGGACAACCTTATCTACTCGTAAGTTTTGGCCGGTACTTAAAGATATGGTTGCGCCATTCGCATCTGGTAAAATTGATACCGCTTCGTTCTTGATTCGTTCCAGTCGCACATTCTCTTTAGCAGCAGTTTCCGCCTCATCCAAAACAGCTTGAATATATTCCCCGTAAATCTTGCGCGGTACAAAAGTATTTGGCTGTACTCCAGATGGTACGAGATTTCCCCGACTTATTTCTTCTTTTTGTACCCAACGCAGAAAGTGTTCCGGGTCGTCGGGAAAAGCACTCATTTTCGCCGCCGGAACGTTGAGTAAATGGCAAGTGTACTTAGTTCCGTAAGCTACTCCCTTTCCAATTGCGGGTCTTTTTTCGATCAGTTTGATATCTAGGGAAAAGGTAACTTTTCTCAGAAGATGAGCTGCCACCATCGTACCGCTGAAGCCACCGCCAATAATGGCAATTGTCGTAGACAAGTTATCTCTACTCCAGAATTAATATTAATTATTGTTCCAAGGTATATTGCAGCGCCACGCGATCGACTTGTCCGGAATTCGGACAGTATACATTAATATTTGTGAGTGGATGCGCGTAGACGTGCAGGGTAACGAGCTTTTCGTCGGAGGTATTCGCCAGTTGGTGAATTCGATCTCGATCGACAGTAGCTAAGCCACCTCTTCCCAATTGTTCTTCATCCACAACGCGCACCAACTTTTCCCGATCCGATCGCTCGTCGTACACTTCAAACAGACGCGCTGTCAGAGTACCGCTTCTGACGCGAGTCACATTTAGCGCTCCCGCGTGGTCGTGAATTGTGGTAAATTGTCCTGGGTGCCAGCTCAGCACTAACATATCAAACCGCGATGTCCGACAAAGCAACTTGCGTGCATATGTCCGATCGGAAAAACTGATATGTTGTCTGAGCAGGGTATCATTTAAATCGAGTTGTCCCACCAAGTCTTGCAGTTGCTCGATCTGGAGATCTTGTGGCGCTATACTCATCATCTCCGAAATAAAATTATCCAGGGTGAGCCGTTTAGTTAATAAATTTACGGACATACTACCACCAATGGGAAAATTTGCTCTATAGTATGCTTCTTCACAAGAAGGCGAATAGAATTCGCTGCTACACAACCTAAATTCGCCTATCCCGGTTTGGCAACCGTAAAAATGCCTATACTGGGTATTTTGTCAATACACTCTTACTCGGCTGATGTCGGAAGTAGAACTATTATCTGAAGTTGGTGCTAATTACACTCGGTTGCGTGAGTTGCTGGCAACTGGCAAGTGGAAGGAAGCTGATGACGAAACGCGAGAGATTTTGCTCAAGGTTGCTGGGAGGGAAAGCGAAGGTTGGCTAAATGAGAACTCCTTCAACAAATTACCCTGCACCGACCTCCGCACGATCGATCGCCTTTGGGTCGATTACTCAAACGGACGATTCGGTTTTAGCGTGCAAAAGCGCATCTACGATCGGGAAGTTAGCAGAGATTGGGAAAAAATGGGCGATTGTGTTGGTTGGCGCGTCGAAGGAAAATGGTTGAGCGTATCATTGCTCAATTATAGTATCGATGCCCCGACAGGTCACCTTCCAGGTTGCGGTGCCTGGGTAGCATCCTTTGTCTGGGGACTGTGGTCGCGCAGTGCAGAAAATTTTTATGTGCGCGTGGACATTTGCGAACTTTAATTAGCCAAGGAAGGGAGAAAAGAATGGGCAAAAATAGCCACCTGAGTGCGATCGCGTAAATTCAACCGATGCAAAATACTGGTAACGTGGTTTTTCACCGTCTTCTCCGAGATGTGAAGCGTTTGCGCTATTTCTCGGTTACTGGCACCAGTAGCAATTAACTTTAAAATTTCTTGCTCTCTCGGCGTCAATTCCGTCCAACCTGGAGGAGGACTGGGAGCTCTTGTGGGAAGCTGTGCCACAATCTTCTTCGCCAAACCGGGCCCCAGATGGGTGTAACCCTTATTGACAACGCGAATAGCCTGCGCTATTTCTTCAGGTGGAGTGTCTTTAAGCAAATAGCCAGCCGCTCCATAACGTAGCGCACGCGCTACGTATTCATCGTCATCATCGATCGTCAACACCAAGACTTTCGTCTGCGGAAAGCGCTGACAAATTTCTCTGGTAGCTGCGACGCCATCCATCACAGGCATCCGAATATCCATCAAGACAACATCCGGTTGCAATACTTCCACTTGAGAAATGGCAACTAAGCCGTTATCCGCTTCTCCCACCACCTCAAAGGCATCCTCATACCTTAGCAATTCACTTAACCCCCGACGGATTAGGCTCTGATCGTCAACTAATAAAATACGAATCATAATCGAGAACCGGGAATTAAGAACCTATACATCATGGCTAATACTAATGTCAAGTTTTTGCTCAGAACGTCGATCGCAAGTAAATAGACGATCGGCAAAAGTGACCGCAGATACGGAAAAACCCGTAGAGGATATATACGAACTTGCCTAACACAGAGCCCAGGAGCCTTTTGACCTCTAGCTATGCCAATCTGGAACAGCCCCAAGTACAACTAGGACTAAAGTCCCAGACAAATTCAGGACTTGCGCCTCATGTGGTTTCTCTATACTAATTCTAGGATGGTGATACCGGAAACAAACTGATTCTATAACAGAAAGCGAGTTTTTATGAGTACTGTTCTAGTTGTAGAAGACAGCGCCACACAACGGCAGATGATCGCAGACTTCCTGGAAGGCAATGACTTTCAAGTAACAGTCGCCAGTAATGGGAAAGAAGCGTTGGAACGGGTGCAAGATACTTGCCCGGATGTGGTATTATTGGATGTTCTGATGCCTCAAATGAACGGTTACGAAGTCTGCCGTCGTATTAAAAAAACCCCAACAACTCAAGATATTCCGGTAATTATGTGTTCGGCAAAAACTACAGAAGTCGATCGCTATTGGGGAATGAAGGTAGGTGCAGATGCTTATATTGGCAAGCCGTTTGAGCAAAAAGAACTAATTCAAGCGATCGCACGGCTGATCGGTGAAAATTAGAATGCCCTAGTACGATCGCATAACATCAGGATTTTGGCAACCGCTGTGGAAACTGCAAAGTGTTTGTGGTTGCACGATTTTAGGTAGCTCAAGGTATGGTAGGTAGTAGATGGATGTGGAGAATTCTCTCCAGCTACTTCCTACCATTTTTCTTTTGAAATCGAATCTATTTGCAGCTGAAGCGCCCAGCCCAGAGAAATATAAACTAAAAATATTCAGTAAAACTGATGGCAGGTGCAATTATATGGTGTTTCCTTACTGGCGTGCGGCAGTATTGATGAGCTTGGCTGGCACTATTTTCCTCTTTTCAGCTTCTTTGTCTGAGGCAAGTACCAATACACTCTCCTCCTCAACACCCATCCGACTTGCACAAGAGTCCGGCGCTCAAGAGCTTTATCGCCAAGCAGAAGAGCGGTATCAAAGGGAAGATTACCAAGGTGCGATCGCCGCTCTTACGGAAATACTTCGCCTTAATCCTAACGATGCCAGAGGGTACTACAACCGGGGTCTTGCACATTTTAACTCCGGAGACAAACAGGCAGCTATTCAAGATTATAACCGAGCGATTCGTCTCAATCCTAGTTTGGCAGCAGCGTACAACAATCGGGGTAACGCTCGCTTGGATTTGGGAGATAAATGGGGCGCTATTCAAGATTACAATCGGGCGATTCGGCTTAATTCTAACGATGCCGTAGCTTATTACAATCGCGGTAATGCTCGCTACGATTTGAAAGACTATCGTAGAGCCATAAATGATTACGATCGGGCGATCGGCATCGATCCCAACTATGCAATGGCTTACTATAACCGAGGTCTTACTCGCAGCATTTTGGGAAATAAAGAAGATGCGATCGCAGATTATCAAAAAGCAGCTAATCTCTTCCAACAAGAAGGAAAACAAGAATTGTATCGGCAAACTTTGGAAATAATGAGAACTTTACAATAACGAGCGAAAAGTTTTTTTAAAATTATACTTTTTCCGCTCAATGCGAAACAAATGGCAGGGTGCGTCAGACTCGATCGATTATTAATAACGAACAAGTTTAATGTCCGATCTCATATCCGGTTGCATCGGTAGCGGAAAAGAAAGCGCTTACATCTGTGTTCATCTGTGTTTATCTGTTTTCATCTGTGGTAAAAATTTAACCAACGATTCAGTACAGACAATCCTCAACATCATTCATGTACTACTGATGCTACCGGACAAGATATGACGCACCCTACAAAAGCCGTATGGTGTTGGGTTTCGCTGTCGCTCAACCCAACCTACAATGCGATCGAAAAAGCTCTGTTTTAATTCAAAGTCGCCGCTTCAAACAATTCTAAATCTTTGAACAGCGCCGTACTCAAATAGCGTTCGCCAAAACTCGGTTGGATCGTCACAATCAAGCGATCGGCATTTTCCGGACGTTTGCCAACCCGAATTGCCGCCGCTAAAGCCGCCCCCGAAGAAATTCCCGACAATACCCCCTCTTCTCTTGCCAGTCGGCGACCGTAATAAATCGCCTCCTCATCCGCAATAGTGATAACTTCGTCAATCAACTCCACTCGCAAAACTTCCGGGATAAATCCCGCCCCAATACCCTGAATTTTATGGGCTCCAGCATGACCTCCAGAAATCACCGGACTGCTGAGAGGTTCAACCGCCACCACCTGAAGACTCGGTTTTCGTTGTTTGATGACCTCCGCTATCCCAGTCAGCGTACCGCCAGTTCCCACACCAGCGACTAAAATATCGATTTGTCCATCGGTATCGTCCCAAATTTCCTCTGCTGTCGTCTCCCGGTGAATTTTGGGATTGGCTGGATTGCGGAACTGTTGCGGCATAAAAGCATTCGGAGTCGCCGCCGCAATTTCTTCCGCACGGCGAATTGCCCCTTTCATACCCTCTGCGCCGGGAGTCAGTTCCAGTTTGGCACCGTAAGCTCTCAGCATATTCTGCCTCTCCTGGCTCATCGTCTCCGGCATGGTCAAAATCAAGGAGTAGCCTTTGGCAGCTGCCACCATCGCTAAAGCAATACCGGTGTTGCCAGAAGTCGGTTCTACTAAAACAGTTTTACCCCGTTCGATCAGTCCCGCTTCTTCAGCTGCCTCAATCATACTGAAGCCAATGCGGTCTTTTACCGAAGCCGCTGGGTTCATCCCCTCCAACTTGACAACTATCCTCGCCAAACATCCCTCTGACTGGGGTACTCGATTGAGCTGAACTAGAGGTGTATGGCCTATTAATTGGGTGATATCGCGGGCAATTCGCATTTTTTTTGCTCCTTAACAGCTAAATGTAGTACATGGGATTTAATTGTTGGCCTTCATCCCGCTTTTGGCGCAAATCTTCTAAGGTGTAACGCTGCAAGACTGCCGTAGCTGCCATTGTCGCTTCCTGCCAAATTTCCTCGATCGCAAAATGCGCCTGCGTTAATGACGCCGCTTGACTTCCCTGTTTGTGGCTCCATGTCCCCTCCAAGCAAGTGAAAACTTCTAGGAGTGTTATTTGCCCGGGTTCGCGAGCTAACAAGTAACCACCTTTGGCTCCACGCTGACTCCGAACAATGCCACACCGCCGTAGCGTCATTAACAGTTGCGCTAAATAGCGATCGGGTATTTGGTAGTCGGCAGCTATCTGCTCGATTTGCACTAACTTCCCCCGCTCCCGATGTCTGGCTAATTCTAGGAGAGCTAACAAAGCGTAATTAACTTTACATGACAGTTCCATGCCTGTGCGATCGTCTAAAGGCCAACTTTATCTTTACTATACTACGGTTAGCCGATGGGATTTGTGTATTTTTTTATAGCTTTTGAGGTTTTGAGAATTTAGGTAAACAAACCCAGTTTCTCTGAAAAATGATGATTTAACAGCTAAAAACCAACAAAAAAACTGGGTTTCGACGCCCAGAGTGCGTAAATCATGGATGAAGAGTAGTATATTTAGATACCAAAAAAATCGGAAAATCCAATGTCCCTATCAACTGATGTGGCTTGCTTTTAATGTAGTATGATGTTACAGTGAGCGTAATCGGGAAATTGTAGGTTTCATCCCTTTTGGGCGTATGCAATCTCAAATCCTGACGCTTCAAACCCATTTGGGTGAAGTCAATCCAGTTTGTAACTAATAAGGAAAGAAAAATATGAAGGATATTGTCGTCACTGAAACTAGCATGACCGTCCAGAAACAACACCGCGACCTCACAGAGTTTTTTATTCAAACATTCTGATGTACGAGAATAATTTACCCAATTCCTCTGTGAGCTTTGCAGCAAGCATACGCACACAACGAGGAAATTTCCATGAATTTAGAATTACTGGGCTGGAATAGTTTTTTTGCGAAAAACTTTGACAGCAAATTTCAAGATGGATATATTGTTGGTCGAGTCGTTCAAGAACAGAAAAATACTTACATACTCTACACCGAATTTGGAGAACTGACCGCAGAAGTAACCGGAAAAATGCGCTACCGTGCCGGCGGGAGGACAGATTTTCCAGCGGTAGGTGATTGGGTAGTAATCAGTGCGATCGACAAGGGACATCTCCAGAAAAGAATCTCAAAGGCAGGCAGGATGCCTACCCCACAAGAATTTTTGGAAATGTCTAAAGGAGAAAAAGCCACAATACAGGATATATTGCCCAGAAAAAGCAAATTTTCGCGCAAATTGGCAGGCAAACAGACAAATGAGCAAATAATTGCCACCAACATCGATACGGTGTTTTTGGTTTCTGGGTTAGATGGAGATTTCAATCTCGCGAGAATCGAACGCTATTTGATTTTGATTTGGGAAAGTGGCGCTAATCCAGTTATCGTTTTGAATAAAGCAGATTTGTGCGAAGATGTCGAGGAAATTAGAAGTGAAGTAGAAGCAATCGCCGTTGGCGTACCGATTGTTTTATTGAGTGCGATCGCCAACCAAGGAATCGACAGCTTGCTACCTTATTTAGGGATGGGAAAAACTGTAGCTTTGGTCGGTTCTTCTGGTGTGGGAAAATCGACGATCGTCAATCAATTAGTCGGTGAAAACATTCAAGCAGTTCAGTCAGTCCGTCAAACAGATAGTCGAGGTAGACACACCACAACTTATCGAGAATTGATTGTCTTACCTTCTGGCGGTTTGCTAATAGATACTCCCGGAATACGAGAAATCCAAATTTGGAATGGCAATGAAGGTTTTCAGGAAACCTTTACCGATATCTATGCACTCGCAGAACAATGTCGCTTCCGCAATTGCAAACATGAAAAAGAACCCGGTTGTGCAGTGCAACAAGCTCTTTTTGATGGCACCCTTGACGAACGACGTTTCTACAACTATCAAAAACTGCAAGATGAGTTGGCATACATGACGCGCAAACAAGACCAAAAAGCGTATTTAGCTGAAAAGGGAAAATGGAAAAAAATTCATAAAGCGCTCAGAAAAAATCCCAAACGCTAACTAAATTCTTGCATCTAAAACAGTTCGGACGGGCAAGATGCCCATCCCACAAGAACAATCTCTTTCTTGTGAGGTGGGTAAGATGTCCATCCCACAAAAACAATCTCTTTCTTGTGAGGTGGGTAAGATGTCCATCCCACAAAAACAATCTCTTTCTGGTGGGACGGGCAAGATGCCCATCCCACAAGAACAATCTCTTTCTTGTCGGGTGGGTAAGCCACAAAACCCGGTTTTTGCGGCGTTCAAGATTAATATTTGCTAAACCGTATCTTAAGAAATAGGGTTTTTTATAACCTAACTTGATAACTTCGTCCCAAAACCGTTACGCGATCGCCTGTAACTAATTGTCGTCCCCGTCTCATCTCAGTCTCGCCGTTGACCTGCACATGACCATCTTGAATCAGCAGCTTAGCTTGTCCGCCAGTTGGCGCTACACCGATGAACTTTAAATACTGGTCGAGCTTGATCGTGTCCGTTTTCGTCATAAATCCATAATGTAAGGGATGGTATTTGTCTTTCACATTAATTATGGCAAAGTTTAACAACGCACAGCGATAAGCGTAACAGTAAAATAATAGACATCTCCAAAAATTCTTGTGGGGTAGCCATCCTGCGAGATTCTTTTCTGAAAATATCTAATAGTGTCCCCAGTCAAACCGCTACTTATGTCTGACTCACCCCAGCTACTCACCGATCCATTTTTGCAACTTCCCACCGAAACAGGAGTGCGAGTTGTTTGGTTTACCGAATTTGTAGGTTCTCGCCATATCGTTACCTACGGTGAAAACTTAAATTTTACTGCTGTCGCCAGTACCATCAAGCTTAGTCACACGCGGGAAGATGAGCGATCGAAAGTAGGAAAACAAACGGGAGAAGGCGAAATATATGAAAAGATTGCCATTCGCGACATCTGGCGACACGAAGCAGAAGTCACAGGATTAACTCCGGGAAAACGAGTTCCTTATCGCGTTACCAGCGTGCGAGAAGATGGTGAAAGTGCGAGTAGCGATGTGTTCACCCTCGCTGCTTCACCACCTGCGGGAATGCCTCTGAAAATTTTACTAACGTCTGACCATCAGTTGATGCCGATGACACCTGCCAACTTGCAAAAGGTAGCGGAAACAGTGCAGCGAGTTGATGCAGTTTTCTTCGTTGGCGATTTGGTAAATGTTCCCGATCGCGCATCGGAATGGTTTGACGATAATCGTGGAGTTGCCTTTTTTCCCTGTCTGCAAGGTCGTGCCAATGGCGAAATTACCAAAAACGGTATTAAAACAGTATATACTGGCGGTCAGCTAATACAACACGCGCCAATTTTTCCCGCGCTTGGCAATCACGAAGTCATGGGTCGTTTCTCAATGCTAACTGAATTGAGGTCTCAGTTTAGCAATCCATTTCCTCTCATGGTATCCGAGCAAATTTACGACAAAAATGCACAAGCACTAAACCCAAATAACGACCCAGAGATGCGGCGAACTTGGCTGAAAAATCATTCTTTTAATACAGATACATACGAAGAAATTTTTACCCTCCCCTCAACATCGCCAGGTGGTGAAAGATATTATGCTATTACCTTGGGAGATGTACGTTTAGTAGTGCCGTTTATTGCTTGTGTTTGGCGAATTCCCACTCTGGGAGAAAATGCAAAGGGAAAATATAGAGAACGCGAACAAGATTTCGACAAACCGCTGGAGTGGGGATACGGACAGCATATCTTTGAACCGATTAAAAAAGGCAGCACTCAATATAATTGGTTAGAGCAAGAACTCAACAGTCCTGAATTTAAAAATGCTAAATACAAAATCGTGATGTTCCATCATCCGGCGCATACGTTGGGTGAAAATATTGTTCCCGCTTTTACCGACCCGGTACAAAAAATTGAGCGAAATCTTGATGGCAAGATCGAATCAATTAGCTACGAATATCCCAAGCACGAAGATTACATCATTCGCGATGTTTTACCTCTGCTAGAAAGTGCTGGCGTGCAATTGGTTTTATTTGGCCATTGTCATTTGTGGAATCGGTTTGTCAGCGACAGCGGAATGCACTTTTTAGAAAGTTCAAATGTGGGTAATTCTTACGGTGCTTTTATTGGGGAAGCACGACGAAATAATATACCGATCGCTTATCAAGAAGAGTATGTTGCAACTGGCGATCCGAACGGACTCGAACCAGTCGTACCGACAATCGCTCCATTGATAGATGAAAACGGTCACTTGCTGCCTTACATTGCCAGTAACGATATCACAGTTTTCAGCATTTTCGATACGGCAACTGGTACGATAAGCAGTTATCGCTTCGATACGACAAAAGGAGGAGAAGTTATCAAATTTGATGAGTTTAAATTGAAAGAGTCAAAAATTTAATACTTGAAAACGGTGAGAGTGGTATTGTCAAATAAATAAGCAATTACTTTGGCAATTCCCATGAAATCACTCCATCGTTCTGACTTATATATGTGGTCATCTTTCGATAGCGATCGCAATGTCGATTTCAACAGCGTCGCCTGGATTCGTCCGGAAGGTAATATCCTCATAGATCCCTTACCTTTATCCAATCATGACCGAGAACATCTCAACTCTTTGGGTGGCGCAGCTTGGATAATTATCACCAATTCCGATCATATCCGCGATAGCAAAGATATCGCACAACTTACAGGTGCGAAAATCGCAGCGCCATCGGCGGAACAAGAAACTTTTTCTATTCCCGTAAATCGCTGGCTATCTGACGGCGAAGAATTAGTACCGGGATTAAAAGTTATGGAAATGCAAGGATCGAAAACTCCGGGTGAGTTAGCTTTAATTTTAGAAGCAACAACTTTAATTACCGGAGACTTGATCCGCGCACACAAAGCAGGTAGCTTAATGATTTTACCCGATGCCAAATTGAAAAACCGCCAAGAAGCTGTGGCGTCAGTGCGGAAATTGGCTGACCTCACCAACATCGAAACTGTGCTAATAGGGGATGGCTGGTCAGTTTTCCACAATGGATCTCAGCAGTTACAAGAACTCGCGGCTGCACTTTGATTAATTAGTTAGGACTTACGCTTTGAAACCGGGTTTCTTAGAAAAATCGTGGCTTTCTCAACTAGATATTGATGAAGAAACCCGGTTTCTGGCTTCTTTACTTCATTTAATCGAAACTTGCAACGTGTAACTTCCATTCCGTCCCGTTGTACCAATTACAACCTGGTAATCCCCCGTTGCAGGTAATTCGCCGCTAAAGCGAGTCTCTTCTTCTGTAAGCTTTGTCCGATTAGGAGCAACAACATCAAAAACAACGTTTGCTTCCATAGACGAGACGCTAACTGTCATTGTCTGACCTGCGCGGGCCCCAAGCAGATAAGTATCTGTAGTACCTCGAACTACGGCATCTTTTACAATCGTTGAGTTGCTACCTCGCACAAACTGAAGGCGTCGCCTGCGACTTTGTTGTGCAATTAAAAATTGTTGGTTACCTGTTACCCTTTCCTGTATTGTGGATGCGACGTTTGTAGCGATAGCTTTTAGGCTGGGTGTTAGGAATAAAGATGTGCTAACCGCAACCAATGCTAACTTTAAGGCTTGCTGACTATTCCATTTCATTTTAGTAAATTCCTTAATTACATTTATATTTAATTATACATTTATACTCACATATTCGCTTAAAATTTTAGATTTTTTTTATTTCATATGTAAGCTCTACAGTAACATAATTTCCAATTCGTTATCAATCTTAATATTAATCTATTCTCGATCGAGTTTGCTATATTAATGATTTGGCGATCGCTCGTTGTCCGATACGCGATCGCATAGCTAGATTGCTACATTCCGAAGCACAAATATAGCCAAGTTAAAAGCACTCAAAAATTGAGCGATCGCATCCTATCCTTCGTATTCGCTGTCAATCTCCACATCAAGAGTATCTTCATCCACCCGCACGTACAAAATATTAGGGTGACAGCAAACTTGGCAATCCTCAACATAGGACTGTTGACCGCCGGCACTCAAGTCAACAAAAGTCAGATTGCTTTCACCACAATAAGCACAATAGTATTCAGCTGTTGTTTCCATTTTCAAAAAAGCGCTCTAAAAGTCAAAATTCAAAAAAAGCTAGCTAAAGAAATAGAGAAATTTCCCTCTTCACTTCATCATTAACCACCATCATCTCACCCTTTTTTGCTCGCATTCTCGTTTAGTTACTTCATGTCGATAGCGAAACATATCCTTCAATCGCCGATCAACCCACCAAGCTAAAATCATTTCAACAATCCATCCTCCAGGTAACCCGAATTCAATTGCATCAGTCAGCCTAGTTTGACCATTTTCATTAGCAAACTCGTGTCGATGCACCCAGTACTCCATTGGCCCCGCAATTTGTTTATCTGTAAATAATCTGTACCTCTCGCATTCAGTGTGGCGTGCTATCCACCGCACCGGAAATAACCCCAAAACAATGCGAAATTCCGAGATAGCATCCACCTCCAGTCCACCTTCGTGGCGAATCACTTCTACAGGTTGCCACGGTGGGGTAAGAATTTGCAGAATATCCCGTCTTTCGTGAAAGTTCCAGACAACTTCCACCGGCGCATCGATGAGTGAGGAGTGTTTGAAGTGCAGCATAATGGCAAATAGCCTTTGCAGTTTTAGCTACAAAGGCCAGATTATCATATTTGACTATAAAAAATCACGAATCAATTACCCGGATCGCTCTTTCGACGATCTGTCTGCCATTGGGTAACTTAATAGTCAACTGATTCCTGTTCATATCCAGAGTGTAAGTGTAGCGACCGTTCCTGGCGATGTATACATTTCTCCTGGGAGAAGAAACGCGCAGAAGGATGCTACCATTTCCATTTTTGGAATGACCGACGTAATAAGTACCGTTTCCGGTGTAACAAATTCCTGCGTAATAATTGCGAGTTTCCACAGTGAAACCTTCGGCAATATCGTTTAAGCAATCGTTAGGCGCAGCTGCCAACACGATCGCACGATCGCCATAAACACCGGAGTCACTTGCACCAAGCTGTGCAGCTTTTGCTGAAGGATTCAAGAATAAAAGCGCTCCCACACCCACCAGCATCACTTTCAATGCTTGTTTGCTATTAAATTTACCTGGCGCGAATGCCATAATTAAACCTTCCTTTGAAGCTGAAACTATTATTTGCTTATATTCCTAGCGCCCCATTTGGATGAGCGTTAATCTATGCAATTGTCTGTTACTATATCCTCCAATTCAAGCAGATGGTTTTCCGTAAAACTTCGGATGGAAATCATACTTATTTTGTTGCCATATTTTCAGAAAATTTTTACTATCATAGGGTGAGGCGCTTTTAAAAAGTGTGCGATAAGCTAGGCGTTAAGTAATTTTTAGAGCGACCTAAACATGAAAAACCCGTTTTCTCAGAGAAAACGGGTTGATAATACTGCCGACTGTTGGTTTATTCTCGCTCTCTTCGCCAAGGAAAAACTACTACATTATCTTCTCCATGTCGCCGCTTCTCTACGAACTACTCGACCATTTTGAGAAACTATTAGCTGATTACGAGTAAGGGTATAACGAGTATTTCTATTAACCGCTACAAATTGAGATCTGGTGTAGCTTTGCAAGGGAAGAGAAATACTACCTGTAGTTCCATTTTTAGCAACACCGACGTAAGTATTTGGCAGGTCGCCTCCACAAATATATATCAGAAAGTTTCTCGTTTCCGCAGCAACGAACAAACTACCACCGCTGTATTGCGGACAAACTGCCGCTTGCGCTATTTCGATGCTGTGAGAGTTCGATAAACTTGTGGGTGCTTGTACGTTATCTTTGGAAGCATTAAAGGTAACAGCTTTTGCCAACGGTGCTAAGCATAAAGACGCACCGATAGCGATCGCAAATAACTGCAATGCTTGTGGATAAAGCAGTTGAGAATTTCTGACTTTCACGGGTTAATTTACTCCAAGATACTGTATGTCTAGCAATGGTTGTCCTGAGTAGATTTCACCTATCTAGCTAGCTTGATGTTATATCTACTTACAGATCAACACATCCTTTATTCCTGTAGTTCACCCATTTAAGGTATTTTGCCAAAAAGCCTGTTGTCTGTGACTTTTCCATCCAAGCAAAGAAGAGGAGACGATCGATTTTCGAGCGAACGATACCTCATCCGTTCTGATTACCCCTCTCCCGCCATTATCGCGCAAAAATGCCAAATTAGTTAAAATAAGCTAGTGGCAGCAGCTAAATGCTTTTGCAGCGTTGCCTGGGGAAGTGGCCCTTGCAAGTGACTCCAAGGCAATACTTTCTCAATTGACCAGTTAGCGCCGACGTAGTAATCCATATCCGGTAGTTTTCCTTTCAGTTCTTTAAACGCACGTCGGTAACTACCCAGAGAATCGCCGTAGTGCCGCGTTAATTCTAACAAATGCGATAAACGGCGATCGCCTCTCGATAGCAACGCCTGAATCAGCGAATCCTTATAACTTTCCGGTCGAAACTCTATCCCTTGCGGTTTCAGTTGTTTCTCCAAAAATTTCAACCGCTTTTCTGCTTCCGGATTTACCCCAAACCACTGAAACGGCGTATGCGCTTTCGGCACAAACGTACTGCATCCCAGCGTCAAACGCAAACCGGGGGTAGCTTTTTTGACCTCCCGCATCATCGCTACAGTTGCATCTAAATCGGCAGGTTCTTCACCCGGAATACCCACCATTCCGTAAAGTTTAATTCCCTTCAATCCACCAGTTTTGGCATTCACTGCCGCTTGGATAATCTCATCGTTGTGCAGCTTTTTATTGATAATTTGCCGCAATCTTTCCGAACCGCTTTCTACCGCAATTGTAATCGAACGAGTATCGCGTTTTGCCAAAGTTTCTGCTAACTTTTGAGTTACGGTATTTGTCCGCACGGAAGCGATACTGAGACGAACGCGATCGAACTTCGATTGACTCAGGTAATCCAGCAAAGTTTCAAATTCTGGATGTTGCGTAACAGACGCACCCAGCAATCCCAATCTATCAGTTACTGCCAAACCGCGATCGATCGCTGGAATCAGCGAATCTGACAAACTTGCCGTCCGAAAAGGCAACGTTAGATAACTTGCCAAACAGAAGCGACACATCTCCGGACAACTGCGTACTACTTCCACTATGTAGATATTTTCCCAAGCAGCTTTCTCCGTAACTACAGTTGAAGCAGACAGAGTATTGCTGCGGTAAGTCTGCTTTTCTACAGTCTTCGGAATTTCTGTATCTAGTGGTTGAATAGATGCGATCGCACCAGTAGCATCCTCATAACTCACTGCGTATAAACTGGGAACATAGATACCGGGAACTTGTGCCAACCTTCGCAGTTGAGTTTGCCTATCTGCGTGGCGAACTTCTTTGTATGCCTCAATAAAATTGCCCAGCAAAATTTCCCCATCACCCAACAAAATAATATCGAAAAATTCCGCAAATGGTTCTGGGTTCGCAGTCAGCACCGGGCCACCACCAAATATTAACGGATCTTCATTGCCGCGCACAAGCGATCGCAGCGGAATTTCTAACAATTCCAACAAACTCAGGATATTTACATAATCCAATTCCCAAGATAGAGAAAAACCCACTAACTCAGGATTTCTGGGCAAACGTTCGCGAGTATCCGTGAATAGGCGACTTACCTCAACATCCCCGCGCATTGCCAAAGTTGCCCACACAATTTGATACCCCAGACTGGCGATCCCAACAGTGTACTCGTTAGGAAAGGCAAAAATAGTGGGTATGGCGTCGCTGTTAGGCGTCGCTGGAGTGAATAGAAGGCGTTCGGCAGCAAATAAATTGATTGTCACAGGTTCTCTTAATCGCGATTTTTTGGATAACTATCTACTTCGATCTTAGCGATTAGGTAAATTTCTGGATAGACGTTAGCAAAATACGGATTAATTTATCCGTATATATGTAAATTCCGATCCTACTTATAGACAATCGTAAATTGGCATTTATTTTGAATTTATTTCTCTAAAATCCCTGAAATAGTCTGAAGATTACGTAAGTTGTATTAGAGCTACTTTAATAAGGATTACTTTCTTTATATCGTAGCTTTTATATGACAGCTTTACTCCAGGGTTGTGTTTACCAGGAACCTTATATTTGGAGTATGGATCGTGAAAAGTAATTTTACTGCCGACCATTATCAATCTAAAACCCTCGTCTTGATTGACTCTGCTGTTGATGACTGGCAATCTTTAGCAAGCGGAGTTCGCGAAGGTGTCTTTGTAAGCGTCCTCGATCGCGATCGCGATGGGATTGGGCAAATCACCGCCACACTCCAAAAGTTTGCCTCTATCTATGGTTTAATTGACGCAATTCATATCTTATCTCACGGTAATCCCGGTATCCTCCAAATCGGAAATACCTTTCTTAGTTCGGACAATCTAGAACAATATAAAACGCAATTACAAGAGTGGCAACAAACGCTAACTAAACAAGCAAACCTATCTATTTACGGTTGCCATGTAGCTGCCGGAAAGGGCGCAAATTTTGTTCGCCAACTCAGCCAAGTAATTAAACGCAATATTGCCGCATCGGTTGATTTAACAGGCAATTCAGCCAAAGGCGCGAACTGGAATTTAACATTTAAAACAGGTGAAATAAAGCCCTCCATCAGTTTATTTCAACCTGATATGATTTCAGCTTATACCGGGGTTTTAGCTACACTTACAGTTACGAATAATACTGACAGCGGTGCTGGTTCTTTAAGACAAGCGATCGCAGCTGCTGCACCAGGAGATACCATTCAATTTTCCTCTAATCTTGCCAATCAAACTATTACGCTCACCAGCGGCCAATTAACTATCAATAAAAACTTAATTGTTGATGGTGCTGCCGCCGCAAATTTAACAATCAGCGGTAATAATGCCAGTCGCGTTTTTGAGGTACAGAAAGACCTTACTTCTAATCCCACAAATGTGACATTTCGCAATTTAATTATTGCTAATGGAAAAACTACTGGCACAGGCGAAACCGCAGCAGGAGGAGGTATTTTGGGAGCCCCCTACAGTACATTAACTGTAGAGAATTGTGCAATTAATAATAATGTCTCCAGCTATGGCGGCGGCGGTATTTTTGCTGCTTATCGCAGTATGACTACCGTCATCAATAGTAAATTCGACGGCAATGATGGAACTGCTGGTTATCATGAGCGTAGTGGCGGTGCTATCTCCGTTAAAAGCGAAAGCGATCTCATCGTCAAAGATAGCTTATTTACTAATAACAAAGGAGTCAACGGCGGGGGGATTAACAGCCTTTATACGCGATTAACCGTAGAAAACTCGACCTTCATCAATAACGAAGCCATAATTACCCGTTCAAATTCCGGTTTTTTTGGTTTCGGCGGCGGGATTTACACCGATGGCGCTACCGACCAAACCAAACCGGATTCCGGTACAATTCTAATTCGCAACGTTCGCTTAGAAAACAATCGCGCTTTAGAAGGCGGCGGCGCGATGCTTTATTCTTACCCGGACGATCGCGTAGTAGTTGAAAACAGTTTGTTTATTAATAATTCCGCCCTGAATCTCTCTCCTGCAACTGGGGATGGCGGCGGACTGAGACACGGAAACAGCGAGATAGCCGTTACTAACACTACCTTTGCAAATAATGTCGCCGACTCCCAAGGCGGTGGATTTTGGACGGATGCGAAGTACCCAACCACAATTGTTAATAATACCTTTTCCGGTAACGAAGCTGGAGTTACAAGCGGCACCGGTTTGGGTGGCGCAATGTTTTTCAGTAATGCCGTTGCATCTACTACTAACATTGTCAACTCTACTATTGCCAAGAATAAAGCTGGAGATAAATCCGGAGCTATTTTTAGCGGCGACAAACAAGCTATAACCGTCAAAAATACAATTTTTGCCGATAACACTTCCGGCGCACCTGGAGGTATTTATCAACACACTAACCGCCAATTAATCGACGGAGGAAATAATCTCCAATGGCCTAGCAAACAAATTAATAACTCTTCTGATGTGAATGTAACGGCGAATATTACGATCGCAGACCCTGTTCTCGGCCCCTTGCAAGATAACGGCGGTGGCATTCTCACCCACGCCTTGTTACCGGGAAGTCCGGCGATAAATGCTGGTGCAACGGTGACTAATTTGACGACCGATCAGCGCGGCGTGTCGCGATCGGACGGACTTGTCGATATCGGTGCCTTTGAATTTATACCCACCCCATCGACTTCTATCTTCACTCCCAACGCGGATATGGTGACCTTGGGCGATGGAAACGACTTTGCAGACGCCTTGGCAGGTGACGATATGGTTTTTCTGTCGGGGGGAAACGACACACTTTACGGCAACTTAGGCAAAGACACTATTTTTGGCGGCGACGGTCTGGAAATAATTAACGGTAATGCTGGCGACGATGCGATCAACGGCAATGCTGGCGACGATATTCTCTACGGCGGTCAAGACAACGACCTGGTGCGGGGCGGTCAAGGTAATGATGTACTGTTTGGCAACGTGGGCAACGATACCTTATTTGGCGACTTGGGTAATGACAGTATTTTTGGCGGCGATGGTTTTGACCTGATTAACGGTAACGAAGGCGATGATATTATCAACGCTAACGAAGGCGATGACCTCCTGCGGGGCGGTCAAGGTAACGATGTACTGTCCGGCGACTTGGGCAACGATACCTTATTTGGCGATTTGGGCAACGATACCCTCACTGGCGGAGATGGAAGCGATCGCTTTGTCCTCTCACCCAATAATGGCAGCGATATCATCCTCGACTTTCAAGACGGTTTGGATTTCTTGGCTTTAGACGGCGGTCTTACGTTCAACAATTTATCGATTATCCAAGGTAGTAACGCTACTTTAGTCTCTATAGCCAGCAGTGGCGAACTTTTAGCCAGTCTGACTGGAATTCTGGCTAACACGATTGGAATTAACGATTTTACGGCTATTTAAATGCGACTTGACGCATCAAATTAGCTGTATTTCTCCTAACCCACGTTGGCAAGACGTGGGCTTTTGGTTTCTAGAGAATTTATTTTACACTAAGATTTTTCATAGAAACCCGGTTTCTTTATGTATAGCAACCGCCAGGGCGGTTAGGGCATCCTAAAACGCCATAACCAATTCACAGCAAGCATTTCAATGAGTGACTTTTGACTGAGTGACTGAGTGACTTTTGCGATAACTCTTACCAACAACACTTGCATTATCTCAGTTCTGAATTATCATTCTCTAATAAGCAGAGCTACCTCTCTTCTTAAAATCGTCTCGGTTAACATAAAAAAAATGATTTGGCAACACTCCTGTGGGCCAAAACTCTCGAAATACCGATCGCCGATCTAACATAAACAAAGTTTGCACAAAGTTAATTAAAATCCGTGCATATCGATCGCAACTTATTTCCCGGCCAAAACATCTATCGGCTAGTAACTGGACAAGAAAGCCAGATAGGAGCCGCGAATCGTGCAAAATTTATCCCGACCCCCTAGCCTCTAGCCCCTAGCCTCTAGCCTCTAGCCTCTAGCCTCTAGCCCCTAGCCCCTAGCCCCTAGCCCCTAGCCCCTAGCCCCTAGCCCCTAGCCCCTAGCCCCTAGAAGATCGTCAGTGTTGTGTGTGAGGGTTTGACGTGACCAAGTTTATTCCGCAACTCCAAGAAATTTCGACTAAATTCAGTGGCTTTGAGTCAACTGAATCGGAACCGACAAAGATCGGGGAATCTCAAACAATTCAAGCAGAACCTCCCTCAGACATTGCACCAAAGCAATCGGTGAGCGAGGGTAAAGCCCAGCCCAATCAGCACCAGTCAGCAGCAGTAACGCAACAACAGCAAAGCACCGCAGAATTTAAACCTTCTACATCCCGCGCCCCAGAAACCTCGGCAGCTACTGAAGATTATGCTGCCCCAACAGAGAAACTTCCAGAACTCGACATTTCAGCAATAAAGACGAAACTGACACTAGGACTCAAGCAAGTTTCCACCCAAATCGGGACAAAACTGCCGAAACTGCCCATACCGGAACTAAATAAGCAAAACTTAGAAAACTTCAGCCGCAGAGTACTCGATTCCCCGTGGCTAGACCCGAAAAACCCCGTTTATCGCAGCCGCAAATTTTTGCTCGGCGCGGGATTGGGAGTGGGAATGGGCGGTAGCGCTCTTGCACTCGGCGTAACTTGGTGGTCGATCGAGCGCAGCCTACCCGATCCCAATGAAGTCTTCACCTTCGTCAGAGACGGCACGCTCACGATCAAAGCCGCAGATAACAGTATTTTGCAACAAATCGGGCCGGCAACTCGCGAAAAACTCAAGCTCGATGAAATGCCACCCCAGTTAGTGCAAGCGTTCATCGCCTCGGAAGACAGCCGCTTTTATCAGCATAAAGGAGTCGATTACCAAGGCATCGGCAGAGCTTTCGTCTCCAACTTAATCCATCGAGATGTGGTGGAAGGCGGTAGCACCATCACCCAACAGCTGGCAAGATTGGTATTCCTTAACCAGGATCGCAGCTTCGGGCGCAAAGTTCAGGAAGTCTTTCTGGCTCAGAAAATCGAGCAGAAGATGAACAAAGACCAAATACTCGATCGCTATCTGAATTTGGTCTATCTCGGCGAAGGAGCTTACGGCGTTGCAGATGCCGCCTGGGTTTACTTTAGCAAACCGCTCAAAGACCTCACCTTGCCGGAAATAGCCACCATTGCCGGCGTAACCCCAGCTCCTAGCATCTACTCGCCCCTGGTAAATCCCCAAGCAGCCCAGCAACGTCGCAACACGGTGTTGCAGCGAATGCAGCAAGTCGGTTACATTACCCCAGAGCAAGCGCAAACAGCCAGCGCCCAGCCTTTAGCTCTCAACCCGGCACCCCCCAAACGGCTTTCCACGGAGGCAGAATACTTTACCTCTTACATTCAGAAGGAATTAGCCAAGTATGTTTCCCCGGATGCGATCGAAGCAGGTGGCTTGATCGTAGAAACAACCCTCGATCGCCAGTGGCAAAAAAACGCCGAACAAAGCGTCCAAGATATACTCAAACGCTACGGTTCCGAACAGAAGTTCGGGCAAGCAGCTTTAGTGTCGATCGATCCGCGCAACGGTGAAGTCAAGGCGATGGTAGGGGGAACTGATTTTGAGAAAACTCAATTCAATCGCGTCACCCAAGCTCAACGTCAGCCCGGATCTACCTTTAAGGGATTTCTCTATACAACTGCGATCGCCGCAGGTTTCTCTCCCTACCGAGGCTACCTGGATGCCCCCCTTTCAATTGACGGCTACACCCCGAAAAACTACGGCGGCGGCTACTTTGGCTGGATTTCTATGCGGGATGCCCTAGCCACTTCTATCAACACAGTTGCCGTCAAGGTACTGCTTGATGTCGGATTTCAGCCCACGATCGACATCGCTCACAAAATGGGCATAAAATCCGAACTCAAACCTACCTACTCCCTCGCCTTGGGAGCCTCGGAACTCAATTTGCTAGAACTGACCAACGGCTACGGCACCTTGGCTACTGGGGGTGTATATGCAGAATCTCACGGCATTCGTCGCGTCCTCGACCAGCGCGGCAAAGTTCTTTACCAAGCCAACTTTAAACCCCAACAAGCCATAGACACAGACACAGCTTCCATCATGAATTGGATGCTGCGGGAAGTAGTCAACGGCGGTACGGGTCGCGCCGCTTACCTGAACGATCGACCTGTTGCCGGTAAAACCGGTACTTCCGACGAAGCCCGCGACCTTTGGTTCATCGGCTACATTCCCCAAGCAGTAACAGGAGTTTGGCTGGGTAACGACGATAATAGCCCCACTGCCGGCAGCAGCAGCACCGCCGCCATGACCTGGCACAATTTTATGGTCAAAGCTGTAGATGGTTTGCCGGTGGAGAAGTTCGCCGAACGACCCCAGAAACTGGAAGGTCGCAAAGCAACGATCGCAATTCAGCCGATCGAGCCGGACAAAATCTACACTGGTAAAATTGCCAGAAAAGTTGAGAACGAAGAGCCTCCCGCTCCTCAGAAAATTATCGTCTCCAAACAAGATAGGGACGAAAAACCTGTTGCCCGCAGCGTGCGAAGACAAGACGACTCCGATACCCCTGCACCCCAACGTCGCCGCCGTCGCTATTCCCAGGTTACGGAAACAAAATACATTAGCGATACTTCTCCCGCACCGCGCCGCGTTCGATCGGAAAGACCGCGACGGCGTTCCTACACCGCCGATACCAACTCTGCACCCGCACAACCGATCCGGCAGTCTCGTCGGCGCTCCTACACCGCCGATACGAACGCCGCCCCAGTAACATATCGTGCAGAGCGATCTCGCCGTCGCACAGTACAGCAATATACCGCGCCATCAGAAGCACCGCGTCGTCGCACAGTACAGCAATATACCGCGCAATCGCAAGCACCGCGTCGTCGCACGGTACAGCAATACAACACTGTATCGGAAACTCCTCGCCGTCGCACGGTAAGGCAGTATAGCGCTCAATCAGAGTCGCCTCGGCGAACTCGGCGTTACTCCACCCCATCCTATACCGCTTCCACCCCGGTACGGTCTCGATCGGAACGCCGTCAAGTCCAACGCGCTTCCTCGGCATCTCGATCGATACAGCGACAAGCACCGACTCTTGCCAGACCTCTACCGGCAGCCGCTCCTCCTACTATTGAACTGAACACTCACCGCTAAGGTAGAGAAAGAGTGGGGGAGTGGGGGAGCGGAAGAATTTATATTTTCCCTTTTTCCTCTTCCCTAACCCCTAACCCCTAACCCCTAGTCCCTTTTCCCTCTCCCCCTAATGATATGGATACAAGCAGACACCATAATACTGCGATCGAACTTGGGGGGGATGGATAATTGTACTCATTTTCTTTACCCTGTAAACAGAGATTTATTTAGGAGTGGATAAAAAATGAACATACTGATGGCAGCCGCCACCAATACCCCTCACTTTCCAGTATCTTTTACAGCGGTCTATGTCGTTGGTTTTATCGCCGCTGTCACTATTGGCTCGATCGCCTGGTACAATTCCAAGCGTCCCGTAGGTTGGGAAGACAAAGAGCGCCCCAGCATTGTACCGGAAGTTAAAAAGGATGAAACACCAGGCATCGGTACGCCTAGAAGCTAATCGGTAATAGGTAGTGGCGAATGGCAAGCTGTAAGGAAAAATTCCCCGCTCGGCAATTACCAATTACCCATTACCTAGCTCATCGCTAATTGTCTCGATCGACCCAGCGGCGATACAGCTTTTGAATCTCTCCCAGCACGCGACTTTGAATTGGCTGGGCCGATTCGTGGCCTGGGTCGAGCTGCTGTAGCATAGTTAACAGTTTCGCTTCTTCATTAGCGACTTCGCCATCGCTGTAAATTAAAGCGCTGATGGCTTCGATCAGGTCTTGGCATTGTTGGGAGGTGGGGCGATCGCCTAAATACTCTTCCACCCACCGGTAACACTCCTTCGGCTCTACTGACCGGAATTCATACAGCAAAGGTTTAATCTCCGGATCGTCGGCAACTCCCTTTTCTTTTGCTACTCGGTGCAGATATTCCCGTTCCTCCGGTTGAATTTTACCGTCAATCCAAGCAGCGCCGATGAGAATTTTAACGAGATTTTTGACGTTGGAGTTAGCAATCATTGGCTTTTCCCCTAAACTGATCCGTTCCTCACCCATCATTACTCAAAACTATTGCTAACCGCCTTTTTTTATTTTGACTTTTGAATGATTGACTTTTGGCTTTTCTAGTCCCCAGTCCCTCTCTTCAAACGCACCATAAAAAAGCCGTCCATTTGATGTCGGTGGGGCCAAACTTTTATCCACCCAGCAGGTAATCTCAAGTCCATCAGCGGTGAATTGGAGGGTGGTGGTTCAATTTGCCAATTTGGGCGATGGGAAAGAAATGCTTCTACGACACTTTCATTCTCTAAAGGATGCAGGGTGCAAGTTGAATAAACTAGGATGCCCCCCGGCTTGACGTAAGCGGACGTTTTATCTAACAATTCTGTTTGCAGAGCCGAAAGTTGCCGCACTGTTTCGGGAGTTTGTCGCCAACGCGCATCCGCATGGCGATGCAGCGTTCCCAAACCGGAACAGGGTACGTCCAGTAAAACTCGATCGGCTAAATTAATCAATTGAGGTAGGTTGCGGCTATCTCCCGTACAAATTTCGATCGACTTTAAGTTGAGGCGTTGCGCGTTTTGTTTGAGTTTTTTCAGGCGGGAGTCGGTACGATCGCACGCCCACACCTTCCCTTTATCTTGCATCAATTCTACAATGTGCGTGGTTTTTCCTCCCGGTGCCGCACAAGCATCAATGACGATTTCTCCCGGTTGGGGGCTTAATAAATGGGTCACCATTTGGGCGCTGCTATCTTGCACCGTCCACCAACCCTCGCTGAAACCGGGCAGATTTTGAATTGCGCCGCTGCTACCAATTAATCTCAATGCTTGCGGTAAGTGAGGAACGCGCCTTACTAAAATATCAGCTTTTAGCATCGCCGCTTCCACTTGTTCGATCGAAGTTTGTAAAGGATTTATCCGCAAGTCAATTGTCGGTGGTTGGTTCATCCATTCGCAAAGCAGTTCGGTTTCCTCTTCTCCCAATTGTTCTAACCACAGTTGCACAATCCAATCTGGGTAGCTGTGCAAAATTCCCCATCTTTCTACAGGATCTTTCGATAACTGTAAGGGATTTGGCTGCGTCATTTCCGATTCCCCTTCATTTTTTACTGTCAAACGGATGTATTGGCGCAATAAACCGTTGACAAAACCGCTAAGTCCTGCGAATCCGTTTTCTTTCGCTAATTCAACAGTGGTATTTACAGCAGCTGAAGGGGGGATGCGCTCTTCGTAACGCAGTTGATACAAACCTAAATGTAGAATTGTACGTAAGTCTGGCGGTTGTTTGCTGGCAGGTTTTTTGCCGAGTCGATCGATCAGAACGTCTAGAGTTCTTTGCCTTCTCACGCTCCCATACACTAATTCTGTCATCAACCGTCGATCGGCATCAGTTAAATCTGCCTGACGCAAGATGCGATCGAGCGCTACATCGGCAAAAGCGCCTCGATGAACGTCTCGCAGCGCTAGAAAAGCTAATTGACGCGGATTTTGCTTGCTCATAATAGGAGCAAATGTAGTGACGGACACCCTGTACTATTGCTATACTGGAAAGCGATCGCAATCATTCTCGATCGTAACTTAACAAACACTTCTTCTTAAGGATATCGCAGAATGGCAGAGTGTGTGTTTCAAAATGCTTCTTTTTTATTACGAAGAACTTTTGTAAATTTCCTCCAGCTTCTCTTTTACAGATGGGGGGATGAAAGTAAAATGAATGTAAAAATTTCCCTTTTCCGCTTGGGCTTCCAAAACTTTTGCGTAAATATCTTCTTCTCCCACTCTCCCATCATTTGTAGCTAACAATTTTAACCTGATATTAGTCATTGGCGGCGGCATTTCATCGCCTTCACCATTAGTATTGCTAACTTTAGCTTCTTTTGCCGATAATTCGACTAATGTCCCGTTCCATACATTACTGCTAATATGCTTGCCATCCAAAATTGTGTATTGAATCGGTATGACTTCAGAAAGCGTAAATAATTCATCCTTTGCTTTTGTCAAAAACAAATCGTATTCACCACCAATGCCCTCAACATCATAAATGCTAATTAGCTGGTTAACTCCTTTCGGTTGCACTTGCTTTTGTCCCTTGATTTTGACAATTTCTCCAGCCTCTCTTAAGGTAGATTCCGAAATCAGAATTTGACCTCCTATTGTATAGGATTCAATCCGATAAGTTAGGTTAACTTGGCTACCTACAACACCATATTTGGTACGCTTCTCGGAACCTATATTTCCTACTACGACTTCGCCAGTGTTGATACCGATACCCATTTCTAGAGATGGCAAACCCCACGCTTTCATTTGTTCGTTGACTTTTAACATTGCTAATTGCATTTCTACCGCGCAAGCAACAGCCCTTCTGGCATCATCTTCTCTCGTTGTGGGAGCCCCAAAAAGAACTAAAATCCCATCCCCCATAAACTCATCAATAGTTCCTTGGTACTTGGTAATTACATCTGCCATATGTTCCAGATAGAAATTGAGAATTTCCACGACTTTTTCAGGAGGGAATCTTTCTGATGTGGCTGTAAATCCTCTCAAATCAGAAGTGAGAATAGTAATGATGCGCCGTTCTCCACCGAGTTTCAATCCTTCTAAGTTATCGATTAAAGTAGCTACGATTTCATTGGTAAGGTAGCGTCCAAATACTTTACGTATCAGCGCATTTTTTTGTTCTAATTCTGAATTTGCTTCCGCTAGTTGGGCGGTGCGATCTTTAACTTTTTGTTCCAGATTTTCAAATGATTCTTTTAAATCCAAAGTCATTTTTTTAAATGACTTTGCTAACTGTTGTATTTCATAGGAACGCCCTGTCGGTAACTTTTGTTCCCAGTCTCTTTCAGAAATCTTTTTGGCAGCGTTATTCAGCGTTAATATAGGTTTAACAATCCATTTGGATGTCTTCCAACCAAGAAAAATTGCTACTATCAAAGAACCGACACACAGGAAAATTGTGGTTTGCGTGTTGGCATGGATGCGTTTCATGAACTCCGCTTCTGGTATTACTACTACTATTAACCAATCCAAACCATATTCATCTTGCCAAGTTTTTACCTGGACAAATTCCCGCTTACCGTTAAGATTAAAATAGAATCTTTGGCTATTTCTAATTTCATTAAGATTACCAAAGCGTTGCATTAAATTTTGTGTTGTTTCTCGAATCAACGGCTCGTTGCTTTCTGATGCTTTGAGTCGTTTTGCCTCTCCATTAATAAAAGTAAATGGTTTTTCTGGCGCTGAACTTGCTACCAGCAATCCGTTTCTTTCCAATATAAAAACTTTTGCTTCTCGCGTCACTTTTAAGTTGCGGAGAAAATCGCTGACTTGGGAAAGGATGAGATCGATACCCATAACTCCAATGAGCTTTTTGTTGCGATCGTATATGGGATAGCTTGCCGAGATCGCTAAAGTTGTTTTCTCATCTTTATACTGATAAATTTGACTCCATACAGGTTTGCCCGATCGAACCGCATCTGCATACCAAGGTTCTTCTTTAAAGTTGTAGTTGTCTACTACTTCTATCACCTTAGTACGATTGCCTTTTCTATCTGTGCCATAACTGATAATTTTGCCCTTGGTAGACGGATTGAAAATATCTATGGAATAAATGCCATTATTTCTATGATAAGCTCCTATATATTCGCCTTTTGTGTTGGCAAAAACTATGTAACTAATATTCAAAACCTGCAATTGTTTCCAGAAGTATTTTCCTGTTTTTTCCAAGTCCTTTAAATTTAAAAAACCTAACTTCAAGGCATTTACATTAATTTTATTGACTTGGTGCGGAGTAGCCAAGTAAACATCAAGGTGCTGACCGACGCGATCGCCGATCTCGACTTGCAACTGGGTAGCCAGCTCATCGACAGCTTCCTGTCCGTTGCGAAATGACAGCCACCCCGTTAGACCTACAGCCGTTACTAATTGCAACAAGAAAGGTACTACAATTATGGTTTGCAGGTGAAGTTTACCGTAAAATTGGGAAATTTTATTGCCCATACTTTATCCTATTTTGTTAATTCTTGAGATTTTGTGGGTGTCATTTATCAGAGGTTTAGCATAAGCTGTTTATTTTCTGGGTTAATTGTTTTAGTCGATTTTTGCCATCAAATTTGCTGATATTATTAAAAGTCAAAGCCAGCCAGCGAAATAAACGGGGGCGATTGACGAGGATGTGGGAGATTAAATGCTATCTTAACGGATGTTGCTTTAAAAATGATTTAATTTTGTCCGGTTTTGGCTGGAAACGCTGCCGATTAGACTGGATAAGGTTTTCAGATAGGTTGTCAATCAGTATTACGTATCAGATAATACATTTTACTGTTTATTTATAGTTGTTTGAAATACAAATATACTTCAGGCGTACAACAGCTTCTGCCATTGTCCAGGCAAATAAACTCGGCAGATTTCCTAACTGCTTGCTGCAATCTGGAGAGCGATTAACAGGAATCACTTATTACCATAATTTTAACTAAAATGAAATATTTCTACAGATAGATTTTGTCTTCAGGTCGGCTAAGACGATATCTATCTAAAAAAATTAAATCCAAAGAACACAATTGCTAGAAAGCTTTACTCAGAGGTATTTGCAAAAATTCGGCAATGCCTTTCGCTAAAAAAGAGCTAGAATTTGCATCCAATTTATTCACCGTCAAGGGGATGCGTTCACCAGAAGCCATCACAAGGCTAATGCTGTAGTATGTGGAGGGCTTAAGTTTGCCGGGGAAGAATTTAAGTTTGCTTATAAATAAATTTCTGCTGTGTTTTGTGACCACAACCTTTGATATTTGCCGAACTGGACGCTGGATCGCTTTAGTTTGCAGCCCTTCTACTTTTAAGAGTGTGCGATCGAGTGGTTTATTAAAGTAACAGCTTACCGATCCAATCTTCTCCGCCGCAGCCAAAAAACCATATGCAACCAAGACGAATCCCAGAATAGGACTTAACAGAACAAGCGATAAAGCCGCACCACCTGCATACATTCCCACAACTATACCAAAGAATAGTAAAAAAGATCCCAATCCTACGTAGAAGCATCCGATCGTCATCGCAGCACGCATATCGGGATCTTGCTGGATGATCAGCCTGGTTTTTGTTTGCTCTACAATTCTCATAAAAGCACCTCTAACTCATACTGCGGCAAACGAAACAGCCTATGTAAATCACCCTGAAGATGTCGGTCATAACTTGAAGACTTACACACTCTGGGGCTATAAACCCGGTTTCTGGCTCGGTTTTTAGCGGTTAAACCCGCAATTTTTCATGGAAACCGGGTTTCTTTGTCTAAGTCCTAAGCTTGACAAAAAGCGGAAGTAAATCAATCCCTACCGCCACGACTTATCGAGACATTGTAAAACAGATTATTCTATATGCAAAAGTACCTCTTTTCAAGGAAATACCCAAGTTAACCTGGTGTGGGAGGGAGCCTGTGAATTTATCCGGATAACCAAATAATTGGCAAGTCCTGCTTTTAGCATCGGCCAAAAGGTAGATATTTACGATTTTAACCACTACAAGCACAGAGTCATCTCGAAGGGAAGTGAAATCTTACCTTTTGTGGGATTTTTTGGGGCGATCGCTAATCATGACTTATCAGGGGTTGCGCTAGGTCAATCAACTGTTGAAATTCAAATAGATTGACAATTTCCGTGAGGTTTTTCGCTAAAATACTTTCTGTTTCGGGTATTTCTTCTATCAGTTCGATCGCGCTCTTCAAATCTGCCGCCATCGCCGCATTGTATAATTTGACAATCCAGTCATTAGACATAACTTTTAAATCCTCAGATGACAGCACATTTTCTGTGGGAAAGCCTGCTTCATCTGGTTCTGTTTGTTCGTAAATATATTCCACGCCCAAATGCTTGGCAAGAGTTTCAAAAATCATCTGTTCCTTAAATGGTTTGCGGATAAAGTCGTCACAACCTGCACTTAGGGTGGTGGCTTTCTCTTCTTCGAGAACACTGGCAGTTAAAGCAATTACCGCTGTAGCCTGCCCTTTCATAGTAGACTTGATATGTTTGGTAGCTTGGTAGCCGTCCATGACAGGCATTCTCATATCCATCCAAATTAGGTGAGGTTCCCACTCATCCCAAATTGCGATCGCTTCTTTCCCATTACTAGCTTCTTTCATCTCAAATCCCAAAGGACTGAGCAACTTAATTAGTAATTGGCGATTAATTAGTTTATCATCTACTGTGAGAAGTTTGTAGGTAGGCTGTCCGGGAGCAAGTGCCAGCACTTTTGAATGTTCTTCTGTAGTATTGCTGGCTATTTCTTGACCGAATTTAGCCTCAATATAGAATTGGAAAGTTGTACCTTTTCGTAATTCACTTTCTACCGAAATTTCGCCACCCATCAGTTGGACGAATTTGCGACTGATTGCTAAACCTAAACCAGTCCCTTCCTGCATTTCTTTGCCAGCTTGGGCTTGGCTAAAAGCATCGAAAAGTTTTGGCAATTCGGCGGCGGCAATTCCTACACCTGTATCGCGAATCCTAAAATGCAGATTAAAAACATCTATGGTTTCTCGATCTCCCTGAAAGACATCGAGAGTAATTTTACCTTCCAAGGTGAATTTGAGCGCATTACTGAGTAAATTAATTAAAACCTGCCGCAGTTTTACTTCATCAGCGCAGATATAGCGGGGAACATTTTCTGTCCGCTGAAATAGCAACTTTAAACCAGCATTATGAGCGCGTAAATGCAGCATATCTTCTAAATCGTCAAGCAAGCGATGGAGGTCAAAGTCTTGAGGGTTGAGGGTAGTTTTGCCTGCTTCGATTTTCGCTAAATCTAGAATGTTATTAATTAATGTTAGTAAATATTCGCCGCTGCGATAAATGATCCCAGCATTTTCACATAGTTCAACAGGGATGTTTTTGGCGCGTATCATTAATTGCGAAAAGCCCAGGATAGCATTGAGTGGCGATCGCAATTCATGGCTCATATTGGCAATAAACATACTTTTGGCTTGATTGGCAACTTCTGCTTTTTCCTTTGCGATCGCCAACTCTTCTGTTCTTTTTTGAACTTTATCTTCTAAAGTTTCAAACAACTCTTGTAATTGATGAGCCATCCTATTAAATGAGTTAGCCAGTTCTCCTAATTCATAAATACGTTCTATTTTTACTGTTCTATTTAATTGACCTTCGGCAATATATTTGGCAGCATCATTCAATTTTAAAATAGGTTTGGTCACGCAATTAGCCGTCCAGATACCAATAATTATCACTAACATAAAAGCGATGAAGCACAATAAAATTGTCTGCCTAGTATTGGCATAAATATGTTCTAAAAAGTCTGATTCTGGCACGACAGTAACAATTAACCAATTTATACCTAACTCATCTTTATAAGGGGAAATTTGCAGAAATTGGAGTTCGTCCTTATATTTGAACTCAATTTGATAACTTTGCTCAACTTTATGAAAATCAACAAAATATTTTTTTAAATACTTGGCTGTAGCTTGAATGAGCGGATCGCTACTTTGCTCGATAGATGGTCGTTGGAGTTTTTTCAAATAGTTACTATTATTAAGACTACTTTCATTTTGAGAACTGGCTACTAATAAACCTTCTCGATCGAAAATAAATGTTTTCCCATTATTGCCAATCTTATGTTGGCGAAGGAAAGCTTGTAATTTATCTAATTCATAAGTAGCAGAAATCACGCCTAAAAGTTTACCTTCTCGATCGTAAATTGGCTGACAAAGATCGAGAAAAAAGATATTGTAGTCAATTCCCGAATAAATTGGCTGCCAATTTAGCTTACCTGCTTTCACTGCTCCAATATACCAAGGACGTTGCCTGGGATCGTAATATCTGATAAATTTTTTCATTACTTTAGTAGGCTGACCTTGGGGACTAATGGCATATTCAAAGGTGAAATAATTGGTAGAAGAATTGGAAATAACAAACCTTAATTCTCCGGTTTCTGGTTTTCTCCAAACCTCTAAATATTGATTCTTTTCTTGAGAAGCTAAACCAATTCGACTCACTCGATCGAAATTTTTAATCATTTGCCATAAATAAAGATATTTTTGATTAGATCGATCTTGTAAATCGAGACTTAGTTCACCCCGCTCGATCGCATCAATGTTAAGCTTATGAATCGTAACTAGAGAAGATAGCTGATTTTTAATATATTCTTGGACTTCTAATGTAATTTCTCCACGTAATTGAGAAGCAATATCATTAACTGCTTCTTTGCCATTTTTATAAGATAGAAAACCCACTAATCCTACTATGACAAAAAGTTCTATCAAAAAGGGAACGGTAAAAATAAATTTTAAAGGTATTTTTGACAAAAATTTAGAAGATAAATTATTAAGATATAAAAATTTCATTGAACTACTACCTTATTGCTTAAAAGCAATGCGATCGGTTTACCAACTTTTATCGCATCTAAGTACCAAGCGACATTATTCGTTGGCGGGTTTTTAATTGTATATTTTACCTTGAGCCGATTACCCCGATCGTCTACTGAGTAGAAGCTGATTTGACTGAGATCGGATCTGGAAATTTCACTGCCTCTGACTCATGTTGTGGCAAATCAAAAATTAACTAGATTAGGTGTCCTTTCCCCCTATGTTCCAGTTTATCTGCCAGCACTCACAACGCTAAAGCCTGAACTCCTATCGCTGCTTCTTCTCGCGTCTGCCTATAAACCAGCATACCAGGTATCCCGATCGCTTCACTCAGCCAGCGTCCATGTTATTGTTGTTGGATCGCGATCGCACTTAATAAATTTGTCCCCTAGTTCATATAGGAAAGCTTATATGTCCTCATCGTCTATGTTCGACGACTCACTTCTGCAAGATTTTATGGACAAATTCTATGGGTACGGCAACTATCAGGGTGATTACTGGTTTGTTGGTATGGAAGAAGGAGGCGGTGGCTCGTTTGCAGATATCGCCCAACGACTTCAAGATTGGAATCGCCGTGGCAGATTAGAACTGGAAGATATTGTTGCTTACCACGCCGAAATTGGTGCAGAACGGTTCTTTGGTTCACAGCCAAGACTCCAGCCGACATGGAACAGACTGATTCGGATTGAATTGAGTGCTAGGGGGGAGGAAGTTCACACAGAATACGTCCGCGCCTACCAAAAAGATTATTTAGGACGACACAGCAGTACCAATTGTCTGGTTGAACTACTTCCGCTTCCGTCGCCCTCGGTTAGAAACTGGCTCTATGCACAATATTCACAACTGCCATATCTAACTAACCGAGAGGTTTACGCTAGCTACTACGCCGAACGTCGGGCAGCACATTTACGACAACGCATCCGTGAGTACAAACCAAAGGCTGTTATTTTCTACAGCGTGAATCCAGGCTATATCCACTGGTGGAAGGTAATTGCAGATGTTGAGTTTATGGAGATTGTTGCTGGGGATGAGCGGCTGTATGTTGCTAAGAACGAAAATACGGTGTTCGCTATTACTCGTCATCCAGTTGCAAAAGGAGTAAAAAACGAATACTTCCATCAAGTAGGGAAGATCGTTGCGTCAAGCTTCCTATCTCAATGTTAAAGTTCTTGAGGTGCAAGCGTTTATCTGCGGTTAAGAATTCCAAAAACCATCCCCATCGCCCACTGCATAACCTCTAACGGTATCGTAGATAAAAGCTATCTGTCGATAAGAAAAGCAATTTATGACCCTCTCAGTTGACTCCCCCCAGCACAAGAAAGCCAAAGCCCTCAAGCCGGGTAGCCGTCGCCCCGCCAAAGAACTGTGCAGCGAATGCGGTCTTTGCGATACATATTACATCCATTATGTCAAGGAAGCTTGCGCGTTTATCAATCAGCAGATAGCGGAACTGGAAGAAGAAATCCACGGGCGCAGTCGCAACCTGGATAACCCCGATGATTGGTACTTTGGTGTCAATCAAAAGATGATGGCAGCACGCAAAATCGAGCCAATTCCAGGCGCACAGTGGACGGGGATCGTCAGTACCATTGCGATCGAAATGCTCAATCGCAACTTAGTCGAAGGCGTCGTCTGCGTCCAGAATACCAAAGAAGACCGCTTTCAACCAATGCCCATAATTGCCCGTACCCCAGCAGAAATTCTCGCAGCGCGGGTGAACAAACCAACCCTTTCGCCCAACCTTTCCGTGCTAGAACAAATCGAACAATCTGGCATGAAAAAGCTGTTAGTAATTGGCGTTGGCTGTCAGATTCAAGCCTTGCGTGCGGTAGAGCAAAAACTAGGTTTAGAAAAACTCTACGTTTTAGGTACTCCCTGTGTCGATAACGTCACCCGCGCCGGATTGCAAAAATTCCTCGATACCACCAGCAGATCGCCCGAAACAGTGGTATATTACGAATTTATGCAAGACTTTCAAGTTCACTTCAAACACGAAGACGGTTCCATTGAAAAAGTACCGTTTTTTGGGTTGAATACCAAAGAATTAAAAGATGTATTTGCTCCTTCCTGCATGAGTTGTTTTGATTACGTTAATGGGCTGGCAGATTTAGTAGTCGGCTACATGGGCGCACCCTTCGGTTGGCAGTGGATTGTGGTAAGAAATGACACAGGTCAGGAAATGCTCGATCTCGTAATGGATAAACTTGAAACTCAACCGGTAATGTCGCAAGGCGACAGGCGCAACGCCGTTCAGCAAAGCATTCCCGCTTACGATAAAGGCGTCACCCTCCCCATGTGGGCAGCTAAACTAATGGGTGTAGTTATCGAAAAAATTGGCCCCAAAGGATTGGAATATGCCCGCTTTTCGATCGATTCCCATTTCACTCGTAACTATTTGTATGTGCAGCGGCATCACCCAGAAAAATTAGAAGCCCATGTGCCAGAATATGCCAAGAGAATTGTCGGGCAGTACAAATTGCCCCAGAAATAACTAAACCAAGCATCTCAAATTTACTACCAACTGCCTAAAAAACCCGGTTTTTCTAAAAAAACCGGGTTTTTAATCAAAAAATAAACTTAAAAATCCGTGTATTGCCCTAACCCTCTGTATAATTAACCAAATTTAATTAACAAAAAACATCCTCGCTAGGTGTGCAGATGAAAAACTGTCATCGCACTCAGAAAGTTTCCTCCCTGTTTTAGATAGCTTAGAAATAGAAAACGGCAATACCGAAGAAAATTCGAGGAGGGCTGTTGCAATGTTCCTTAACCCTATGCGGCAGTTCAAACACGCTAAGTACCTGGCTTGGATAGCTGTTCTGAGTGCGACATCTGTATTCGCACAAACAGCGAATTTCGGTAAAATAAGTTTAGCACCGGGCTTCGATCCGGGAACTGCGATCGCCACAGGTTCCACCGGCGGATATTTCTCCCTACCTTCGCTCGCCAATCGCGATCGTCACAACAACTTTTGTTTGGGATACAGTGGCAATCAAACACCCGACCATATCCTCACATTGGAAAGAGACTTTCCCAAACTCAGATTGCAGGTAGACAGTCGCGGCACCCCCACCACCCTAGTAGTTAGAGGGCCCAGCGGCACCGTTCGCTGCGGCAATACCAGCCTGGAAGATACAGACTGGAAAGCAGGAAACTACAGCGTCTGGGTAGGTGCCAAAAATGAAGGAGTTCAAAGCGATTACACACTCTCAGTGCGGGAATAACCAAAATTTAGGTGGTACTATCACTACGCATCTAAAGGCGATCGGCAGAGTTAAGATAAAGATTGGCCTGTTTTGCCTTCCTTGGTGACTTCTCGTGCTAAATGCCCTGCTAGCTGATTTCCGCATCATCTTCGATCGCGACCCTGCCGCTCGCAACTGGCTAGAAGTATTATTTTGCTATCCCGGTCTGCAAGCGCTCCTATTTCATCGTTTTGCCCACCAGCTCTACATCCTGGGTATTCCCTTCATCCCCCGTTTAATTTCCCACATCGCTCGTTTTTTAACAGGTATTGAAATACACCCCGGCGCGTCGATCGGCAAAGGGGTTTTTATAGACCACGGTATGGGTGTAGTCATTGGCGAAACCGCCATAGTGGGAGATTACGCCCTCATCTACCAAGGCGTCACCCTTGGCGGTACCGGTAAAGAAAGCGGCAAGCGCCACCCCACTTTAGGAGAAAATGTGGTAGTGGGAGCCGGTGCTAAAGTCTTGGGCAATATCCAAATCGGTAACAGCGTCCGCATCGGTGCCGGTTCGGTAGTGTTGCGAGATGTACCTTCCAATTGCACCGTCGTAGGCATTCCCGGTAGAATAATCTATCGTTCCGGAGTGCGGGTTAATCCCTTGGAACACGGCAGTCTGCCAGACTCGGAAGCAGAAGTGATACGCACTTTAGTCGATCGCATCGAATCCCTCGAACAACAGCTGCAAAATCTGCAAACCCAAGTATCTACAATTCCATCTCCAATCCCAGTTAGTATGGCAGCAGCGATCGATAGTTGCGAACGCGCTTTGCTAAATTCAGATACAGTCGATCGCCATCTTCCCAATTGTCGCATTAGAGATAAAGCAATCCAAGAATTCCTAGATGGTGCGGGAATCTAAATTAGTTCGGTCAGTTGTTCGTTGTTCGTCGCTAAAAACCATCAACAACGAACAACTGACTAAACGATCAAGGATTTACAGCTTCACCAGACCAATTGCGATCGCTATCCACTCGATACAACCATCGATTTTGCGGTTCCCCCCGCAACTCCAAAAAATCCACCTGTACAGGTTCGAGTAACAACAAGCAAAAATGCGATAAAGGCTGAGTTGGATCGGGATATACCGACGCGAAAGCCTCCACATCAGCCCTCGGTTGACCGGGATGCGGCCAAGCAAATTGTACCCTCGCCGCATCAGAAAGTTCTTGCCAGCTTATCTGACGCGCTTTTTGCAATTCCGGATCGGGATGATTTTCCCGTACCAGCGTCAGTTTTCCGGAAATCCGAAATTGTTCGCGAGTGTTGGGAAAATACCAGCAAGCTTCCGCCCAAGGTTGGCGATCGATTTGTTCTGCCTTCTCGCTGCGAGCATCTGTCACAAATTTTAGTCGATCGCTATCCTCCAGAAAGCCTCGGAAAACTACAGTACGGTTAGCCGGACGCCCATCAGCCCGGACAGTAGCCAGTTGCAGATAACGGGCGTAAACTAGACTGCGATTGCGATGGAGGGCGCGAGCGAGATGAGATCGCCAAGGAGCAAGAGACATAAAGAATTTTAGATTTTAGATTTTAGATTTTAGATTTTAGATTTTAGATTTGTCCTCTATAAATAGTGCAAATTTCCGGATTTGGCAACCTTTGACCGCTATATCTGCGATCGCTTATACTACACGATCTGTCCAACAAAAATTAGACTTGACCTATGGTTCGAGAACTTGAGCGGGAAAACCAGACCAGTCAGTTTCCCGAAACTGCACCTGCGGCAAATCCAGTATTCTTCAGAACATACAGCCGCCGCACCGAGAAAGGGCGCGAGACATGGGAAGAAGTGTGCGATCGCACCGTTCGCGGCTTATCCAAACTCGGCAAACTGACCCCCGCAGAAGCCGACCTCATCTACCAGATGCAAAAAGAACTCAAAGCCCTCACCTCCGGTCGCTGGCTTTGGGTAGGAGGTAGTGAGTGGATTGAGCAACAAGAGAACTTTTCCGGCGCTTACAATTGTTCCTCTACAAACATAAACGACTGGCGAGCCTTTGGCCTGCTCATGGATTTGGCAATGATGGGCTGCGGTACGGGTGCCGTCCTCGAACCGAAATATATTAACCAAATACCACCTATCCGCAATCGTCTGAATGTCACCCTTCAGGGAGAAATTGGTGCTACGCCAGCCAACCAACGCCGACAAGAAACCGAAGTCAAAATAGAAGGGAATCAAGTTACCATCTACGTTGGCGATAGCCGTCAAGGTTGGGTTAAATCCTATCAAAACCTGCTGGAGTTATCCACCGACGAACGCTTCTCAGGAGAAGTGCAAGTAGCAATAGATTTAAGCGATGTTCGCGCAGCCGGAGAACCATTAAAAGGTTTTGGCGGAGTCGCTAATCCTGTTAAATTGCCCGGACTTTACGAACGGTGTACGGCAATTTTGAATAAAGCAGTAGGTAGACAATTAAATTCAGTTGAATGCTGTTTGTTAATTGATGAAGCGGCTGTCACAATTGTGGCCGGTAATATTCGCCGCTGCCTTCCCGAAGATGCTTTAGTTCATACTTCCAAAGGTTTAGTTCCTATTCGCGATGTCCAAGTAGGTGACTTAGTACAAACGCCGTTAGGATTCCGACGAGTTGTTAATAAGTTCGATCAAGGGTTTCAAGATGTCTATGAAATTGAAACCAATGGTACTTACCCAAGAGCAACTTTAAACCACAGACAAGCAGTTCTTGCAGATGGTAAGGGTGGGATTACCTGGAAATATCTTGCTAGTTTATCTGAAGGCGATCGCTTGCTACACAATAGACAAATCCTTCCAGGTACGATCGCTCACTTACCCCCCGATTTTACAGAATCGAGACCTTCTCAAAGTCGAACCGCCAAACAGTTAATTATTCCCGATCTTACCCCTGAAGTAGCTTGGTTAATTGGCTTTACTCAGGGCGATGGTTATGTTGCGATCGGTCGGAATAAACATGGTAAACCTTACGGCTTTGTTACCTGGGCAGCAAACAATTGCGAACCCGAACTTGTTGCCAAAATTCAAGCTAAAATCGATGCGGCTTTAGCTTTATTCGGACTAACCGCTTGTCACGGTGTTGTCAACGGCGAAAATACCGCTAAATCAGTTTGTTCATCTATTCGATTAGCTGAATACTTCCATCGTTACATTAAACAACCTAATGTTACCTTAGAAGTTCCTAGCTTTATTTTGCAGGGTTCTGTAGATATCAGATCTGCTTATTTAGCCGGATTGATGGACAGTGACGGCTCTGTTAATAACCGTCCTCCTCATTTAGTTACCACTGTCTATCGGTCATTTATCAGACAAGTGGCAGCAGTTTTATCTAGTTTTGGAATTGCTGGCCGAGTTAAAATAGTACAACCAGAAAATCAACCCAGGCAACCTAAATATAACTTGACAATTCCAGCATTTAAGGAACGTTACAACGCGCTAATTGCTCCCCATTCTGTAAAGGGAGAACTACGGCAAGGGCTGAAAATGTATGGTTTTACAGTTCCCGGTACAATTATGCGGGAAGCTTACACCTACAGCGAGATGTGCGAAATGGGATTCCAAGGTTCTCGCTTCGTTGATGCTAACTACGAACGCTATATAGCGGAGGCTGATATCTCTTTAGATATTCCAGTTACAGTCAAAGGATTGGGCAGCTACGATCATGTCCAAACTTATGATATTGAAGTAGAAGAAGCTCATTGTTTCTACTGTGATGGCTATTTGACCCATAACAGTGCGGGAATGCGCCAAGGCTTTAGCGAAGATGAATTATTTGCTAATGCTAAATCTAACCTTTGGCAACAAGATGCTGATGGTAACTGGCGCATCGATCCACAGAGAGATGCTTTGCGAATGGCAAACCATACTCGTGTTTTTCACAACAAACCAACTCAGGAAGAGTGTACAGAAGCTGTTCGTAAACAATATTATTCTGGTGAAGGCGCAATCCAATGGGCTGGTGAAGCAGTCGCCAGAGCTAATTGCGATCTCCTGCAAACACATGAGCTAAAAACAGATTTTCTAAAAGCTTATAGCGAAGGGAATGCTAAAAAGTGGTTACAAAAACAGTACCCTAATATCGATCGAAATGAGCTAGAGCATCGGTTAGCTCGTGTAGGTTTGAATCCTTGTGGTGAAATTATAGGAGCGAATTTTCATTGCAATTTGGCTGAGATCCATCTCAATCAAATAGACCCATATAACTACAAAGAACAAGAGGAAGCTTTCACAGCAGGTGCTTTATCAGTTGCCACACTCCTCAATCACACATTTCTCGAACCGCGCTATCAATACAGTCGGGAATTAGACCCGATTGTAGGCGTATCATTCACGGGTTTATTTGACTTTTTTGTGAATGCTTTCGGTGTTGATTGGTTGCGCTGGTGGGAAGAAGGACGCCCGGAAACCGAACGAGGATTAGAGTTTAAACGGCGTGAGGAAGAATATCTCACCCGTTGGCGAGAAATCGTGCATCGGGTAGTATGGGATTATTGCGATCGTCATAACCTCAAACGCCCCAATCGCTGTACAACTATCCAACCCAGCGGCACAAAATCTCTCTTAACTGGCGCATCTCCCGGATGGCATCCACCCAAAGCACAACGTTTTATTCGGCGCATTACCTTCCGGAAAAACGACCCGGTAGCCCTCGCTTGTATCGACTACGGTTACAATGTGATTCCCTCGCAATCTGACAAAGATGAACATGGGAATCTCCTCAACGATCCCTTCGACCCCCGTTGTTCGGAATGGCTAGTTGAAATACCCGTTTCCGTACTTTGGGCTGACTTACCCGGTGCCGATGCAATTGACATCAGCAAGTTCTCAGCTTTGGCACAAATGGACTTTTATATGCAAGTCCAGAAATTTTATGTGCGGCATAACACAAGTGCCACAATTGAGTTGCGGGAAAATGAAATAGAAGCTTTAGGGACTCGGATTTATGAAGCAATCCGGGATGACGAAGGCTATATTTCTGCCGCACTTTTAGCGCGATTTGATGACCTGCAAACTTTTCCACGCTTACCGTTTGAGCCAATTGGAAAACAGCTGTACGATCGACTGATAAAAGAAGTAGAAATGCGTCGGAAGACAGATGATTTCCATATTGCTTTGAGTCGTTACGATTCCGGCTATTTAACGGAAGCAGGGCCAGCAGGTTGCGATTCCGATAAATGTATGATGCCCGAACAAAAACCGGTTTCATAAGTAACTTAAAATCCCCAGATTAAATTCTGGGGATTTCTCTGTTTATCCTCACGATAGTTGATAGGTGGAATGAAACTCAACAATAGTCAAGCCCATATCATCAAACACCATCCCTATTAGCTAGAACAGCGGAAATGTTGGCAATAGTAGCGAAAAGACATCAACAAGATAAACGAAACTTAGCATCTAAACCAGAGAATTTCCATAGAATTTTCCGTCCTCATCCGGGATTAGCTTGTCAGTATTGTCAATTTACTTCTATTTGTAGTTTCGCTGATTTAATTACTTAACTCATCCGGGCGAGCCGACCTTAAAAAATTAATCTGCCTGACGAGTGCTATCCGACAGCTTTGACGATCGCACCTGTTTGACTCCACCTCAGCTGCGGTGACGCGCTAAAATCCCAGAGGAATCGATCGCTCACACCGACACCGTAAGGAGACTCACTATGTTCTTCGACGAACTCACCCCCATTTTCCGAGAACTGACCCAGCACCCAGTCTCCTTTCTGGGTGGATTTTTCTCTGGTATATTTCGACTCAATCTGGCTGACGATCCCATCAAAACCTGGCTAGACCAACAGGCAGGCGTTACCCCTGACTCTTCCCCTACCACTGAAAACAACAACGGCAAAAGCAGTGGCCCGCAGTCGATTTCGATCGATTGACCCAACTGGGGACTGGCGCGTCGCGACAGTAAAACTAGCCCCTCAATCGAAATAACAGTCATCAGGGTCTGCTCGCGATCGCGATCGGACCCTTTGTTTGAAGTTTGCTACTGTACCTAAAAACTTTTCAAATCCAAATAAATTCTTTACATTAATCAACAAAATATTCTTCATTAGTTAACATAATCTCAAAACGCATAGACCCTATTCTGTGAGTACATAAAGTATTTGAGAATACTTTGTTTCCCAGGCAGACAGATGTAATTTTACTAATGTAGTTTCGAGAGCGGGAGAAACTGAGATTAATATTTGTGCAGCAAAAGAGAGAGTCGCCACCAAGCGCCCAGAGAATCCGATTTCTTTAGTTCGTCTAAAGTTAGAGGGCTCTGCCAAAAAGCCTTCTTAAGATAGAAATGGAGGACTATCCGGCATTGAAACGATCGGGTCAGTGCCTGTTAAGCTGCCCTCCCAGACATTCATCGCTATCCCTGAAAGGATAAAAACAATGGCAGACGAGAATCGGCCTTTAGCTCAGGAACGCGCCCTAGACAGGGACTGTACCACCTTATCCCGTCACGTCTTACAGCAACTTCAGAGCTTTTCGGCAGACGCACAAGACCTCAGCTCCCTGATGAACCGCATTGCACTCGCCGGAAAGCTGATTTCTCGGCATCTCAGTAGAGCCGGATTAATGGCAAACGTGCTGGGATTCACAGGGGAAGTCAACGTGCAGGGAGAGTCCGTCAAAAAGATGGACGTTTACGCCAATGACGTTTTTATCTCCGTCTTCAAACAAAGCGGTCTTGTCTGTCGCCTTGCGTCGGAGGAAATGGAAAAACCCTACTATATTCCAGAAAACTGCCCAATTGGACGCTATACTCTGCTCTACGATCCGATCGACGGCTCATCTAATATAGATAGCAATCTCAACGTAGGCTCGATCTTCTGCATTCGTCAGCAAGAAGGGATAGATGATGATGGTTCCGCTCGCGACTTGCTGCAAAGTGGGCGCAAGCAAATCGCCGCCGGCTATATACTCTATGGCCCCAGCACCATGTTGGTTTATTCGATCGGCTTGGGTGTCCACTCCTTCACCCTCGACCCCAGCTTAGGTGAGTTTATCCTCTCTTCCGAAAACATCCAGATTCCCCAACACGGCCCTATTTACAGCGTCAACGAAGGTAACTTTTGGCAGTGGGAAGAATCGATTCGGGATTATATCCGCTACGTTCATCGTCATGAAGGCTACACCGCTCGCTACGGCGGGGCGCTCGTGGGCGATTTCCACCGCATTCTGTTTCAGGGTGGCGTGTTTTTGTACCCAGGAACTCTCAAGCAACCACAAGGAAAATTACGCCTGCTCTACGAAGCAGCTCCCTTAGCCTTTTTAGTCGAACAAGCTGGCGGTCGTGCCAGCACGGGAAACCAGGATATTTTGGATGCGGTGCCAGACAAACTCCATGCCAGGACACCCCTGATTATCGGCAGTAAAGAAGATGTGGCATTAGTGGAATCTTTCATCAGCGAACGTAAAAAAGAAGCCAACGAGGAAAAAATGATAGCTCGTTCGTAAAGATTGAAAAGTTTAAACGTTGGCAAGCGTCAACCTTGCATATACCTAAATGCCAACGTTACAAATGTCCAAACACGGCGTCGGGACAGCGCGGCAATATTTAAAGCCGCGAAGACGGACAAAACAAGTAGTTACGAGTAAAAAAGGAAAACAATGACAACGAATCATATATCGGAGATCCGGCAATACGGTCAAAGTATCTGGATGGATAACTTGACCCGCGATTTGGTCGAGTCGGGCGAACTCAAAAAAATGATCGAGACTCGCGATATCCGTGGGATAACTTCCAATCCAGCCATTTTTGAAAAGGCGATTAATGGAAACAAAATCTACGACGCCGATATCGAAAAGGGGATTCGCGAGCAATTACCGACTTACAAGATTTACGAATCGCTAGTTTTTGACGATATCCGCCATGCTTGCGATATTTTCCGCCCTGTGTACGAGGAATCGAACGGTTTGGACGGTTATATCAGCATTGAAGTACCGCCGACGATCGCTCACGATACCGAAGCTACGATAAATGAAGCCCTCCGCTACTACCAAGAAATCGGTCGCGAAAACGTGATGATCAAGATTCCCGGTACAGCAGCTGGGTTGCCTGCGGTCGAGCAAGTTATCTCCGAAGGAATCAATGTCAACGTTACTTTGCTCTTCTCGGTGGAAAGCTATGTGAATACGGCATGGGCTTATATCCGGGGATTGGAAAAGCGGGCAGCTGAAGGTAAGGAAATCGGCAACATCGCCTCGGTAGCCAGTTTCTTCCTCAGCCGGATCGACAGTAATATCGATAAGCGGATTGACGACAAGTTAAAGGCGGGAGTTACTTCGGTTGACCAAGAAGCTAAACTGAAAACGGTGAAAGGCAAAGTAGCGATCGCAAATGCCAAAATCGCTTACCAAAAATACAAGGAGATTATTAAAACAGACCGCTGGCAAGCACTAGCCGCAAAAGGTGCCACAGTCCAGCGTCTCCTGTGGGCTTCCACCAGCACCAAAGACCCCCACTACAGCGATGTTATGTACGTTGACGAACTGGTTGGCCCCGATACCGTCAACACCCTGCCACCCAACACAATTGAAGCTTGTGCGGATCACTGCAACGTCGCCAGTCGCATTGACACCAAAGTGGAAGAAGCTTACACACTGATCGAAAGCCTCAAAGACCCAGACATCGACATCGATATTAATAAGGTAATGGATGAACTGCTGTTGGATGGAATTGAGAAATTCGTGCAGCCGTTCCAATCCTTGATGAACTCGCTGGAAAACAAGGTGAAACAACTAGCGCCAGTGTAGGGAGAGAAGGGAGAGGGAGTGGGGGAGTGGGGGAGTGGGGGAGTGGAAGAATTAATATTTTCCTTTTTCCCGACGCCCTAACCCCTCTCCTCCCTTCTCACTTTTGAGAGCAATTGCGATCGGGGTACACCGCTATGTCAACTGCAAACGATATCTTAGAAAGCGACTATGCTAACGCCCAACTCGATGCTGGTGAAAAAGCGAGGCTGGACGAACTAGAAGCAGTCATTGAACAAGGACTTCAGACATTTTACGAAGTGGGTAAGGCTCTCGACGAGATTCGGGAGAAGAAACTATATCGGGAAACCCACAAAACCTTTGATGGTTATTGTCGGGATAAGTGGGGTATAGCAAGGCAGAGAGCCTATCGCTTGATTCAAGCCGCTCATGTTAGGGAAAATTTGTCGCCAATTGGCGACATTTTTCCTACAAAGGAAAATCAAGTTCGTCCCCTAACGGGACTTCCCCCACAGTTACAACTAGAAATCTGGCAAGAAGCAGTAGAGTCAGCACCCAACGGCATTCCCACTGGTGCAGCTGTTCAGCGCTTGGTTGACCGACGAGTGTCTTCGCGAACAACAAGGCGAACTTCTGAGAATACTTCGGAAGAATTGGGGCAGTTGCGCCTGGAGAATCAGCGGCTTAAGGAGCAACTCAGGCAAAGGGATCTCGATCGGGAACGCCGTGCAGCCGAAGTGGCGGCTGAATTAGAGCGCTTGCGTGAAGAGAACAGGCAGCTTAAAGCCGAACTCAGACAACGAGATCTCGACTGGGAACGCCGTCTTGCCTACGAACGAGAAAAAATCCGAGAAGAACTCAGGGCTGAAATTCGAGAAGAGGTGAAAGCTGAATATGAAGGTCAAATTAACACCCTAACCGCCCAAGTCAACTCCCTCACTCAACAACTGGCAGAAATGACCGCCAAATATGAAGCCGTATTAGCAAGACTCGAAGCTATAGAAGGAAAAAAATAAATGGTAACACTCCTAGAAAACCCCCTCCGCGTTGGACTGCAACAAGAAAGAACCCCCGAACCGCAAATCATGGTAATTTTCGGGGCATCGGGAGACCTGACCCAACGCAAACTGGTGCCAGCACTATATCACCTCAAACGCGATCGCAGACTGCCACCAGAACTGACGATCGTCGGTTTTGCCCGTCGAGATTGGAGCCACGATTACTTTCGCGAACAAATGCGGGAAGGAATAGAGGAATTCTCGGATGGCATCGGTTCTGAAGAACTTTGGCAAGACTTTGCCCAAGGTTTGTTCTACTGTTCCGGCGATATGGACAAACCAGAAAGTTACCAAAAACTAAAACAATTTCTGGGCGAACTGGACGGTCAGCGGGGAACTATGGGAAATCGGGTTTTCTACTTAGCCGTTTCGCCCAACTTCTTTCCCGAAGCAATTCGCCAGTTAGGATCAGCGCATATGCTCGACGATCCCATCAAAACGCGACTGGTAATCGAAAAACCGTTTGGGCGCGACTTGAGTTCCGCTCGCAGCCTCAACCGGGTAGTCCGTCAAACCTGCAAAGAAGAACAAGTTTACCGCATCGACCACTACCTGGGTAAAGAAACCGTTCAGAACTTACTCGTGTTTCGCTTCGCTAACGCCATATTTGAACCTTTGTGGAATCGCCAATTTGTCGATCACGTTCAAATTACCGTCGCCGAAACCGTGGGAGTAGAAGAACGAGCAGGCTACTACGAAACCTCCGGGGCGCTGCGCGATATGGTGCAGAACCACTTAATGCAACTATTTTGTCTCACAGCGATGGAGCCCCCGAACTCCCTCGATGCTGACAGCGTTCGCGGCGAAAAGGTAAAAGTAATTCAGGCCACCCACCTGGCAGATGTGCGTAACCTGGAATTCTCCGCAGTGCGAGCCCAGTATGGTAGCGGCTGGATGAAGGGCGAACCTGTGGCGGGATATCGACAAGAACCGGGGGTGAATCCGAATACCACCACACCAACTTACGTAGCCCTCAAGCTGATGATCGATAACTGGCGGTGGCAGGGTGTGCCATTCTACCTGAGAACCGGCAAGCGGCTACCGAAAAAAGTAACAGAGATTGCCATTCAGTTTCGAGAAGTGCCGTATTTGTTATTTCAATCAGCAGCGCAACAGGTTAACGCCAACGTGTTGAGTATGCGGATTCAGCCAAATGAGGGAATTGCCCTGCGCTTTGAAGTGAAAATGCCGGGGATGGAAGTCCGCTCTCGTACTGTAGAGATGGACTTTCGCTATGGTGCTGCCTTCGGACAGGCAAGCAGCGAAGCATACGATCGCCTTTTACTCGACTGTATGCTGGGCGACCAAACTTTGTTTACCCGCGCCGATGAAGTCGAAGAAGCTTGGCGGGTAGTAACCCCAGCTCTGACAGTCTGGGAATCGCCAACCGATCCGGCCAAAATTCCCCAGTACGAAGCGGGCACTTGGGAACCAAAGGAAGCCGAACTTCTGATTAACCGCGACGGTCGTCGCTGGCGCAGACCCTGACAATTTTAGATTTTAGATTTTGGATTTTGGATTGGGGTTAACTCGTGGGAATAGAAAATTTGGCACGCTTCTGGGGGGTCGAGCGAGGAACCAAAATCCGCTTATCTAAAATTGTTCTAAATCCTCTCATCCAAAATCTAAAATCCAAAATCCTCTCATCCAAAATCCAAAATAAAACTATGGCTACTACATCTGCTCCGATCGTTTCCTTGCAACCGCCCAAAGATGTGTCGATCTCCGAGATCGAGACAGAACTCAGTCAAATCTGGCAAAGTTACAGTGCTGGCGGAGACGGTGCTTTTCCTGCTGCGACTAGGGCGGCAACATTTAGTTTGGTAGTTTACGAACCGGAGGAATCTCAACAACTGCTGGCTACTTTGGGATTTTACACCGGGCCGGTAGATGGCATTGATGGACCGCGCACTGTGGCAGCGTTGGAGGCAGCTCAGAAAGCCTTCGGACTGCCGGTGAGTGGCAAGTCCAACCCGGAAACGCTGGCCAAACTGCGGGAAGAAGCTGCCAAAAAACGGGGGCAGACTGTAACCGCAGATGGCAATGGCGGTACGCTTCCCCAGTATGCGCTGGATGCTTCCGGTGCTGGGGTGGCAGATGCGATCGCCGCCACCAATCCCTGCCGCATCATCGCCCTTTGCCCAACGGCAGGAGAAGATGAAGGCGTGATCGCTCAAGTATCTGCTTACTGCCCGATCCAAAAACAAACCCGCACCAGTCTGATCTGCTGCGAATACATCACCCTTCGAGGTGCGGAAGCCGCTATTGAACGTATTGGGGGGATGATTCCCGCACTGCTGATTAGCGAATTGCCCAAATTCCTTTGGTGGAAGGCAACTCCGGATGCGGAAAACAGCCTGTTTAAGCGACTGGCAGAAACTTGCAATTCGGTGATTATCGACTCCAGTCGCTGTCACGACCCAGAAGCAGATTTGCTAAAAGTGCAAAATTTGTTGGAGTCGGGCTTGCCGATCGCCGACCTGAACTGGCGTCGTCTGGGAGCATGGCAAGAGTTGACGGCAGAAGCTTTCGATCCCCCCGAACGTCGCGCCTATGTCAAAGAAGTTGACCGGGTGACGATCGACTACGAAAAAGGCAATACGACTCAGGCGCTAATGTACTTAGGCTGGTTGGCAAGTCGGCTGCAATGGCACCCCGTCTCCTACGAACAGGAAGGTGGCGACTACGATATTAAGCGCATCCGATTTACAGGTCCCGATGACCGAGATGTACAAGTGGAATTGGCAGCTATTCCTACCGCAGATGTGGGTGATATAGTGGGCGATCTGATTGCTTTGCGCTTAACTTCTACGAATATCAACGCTGACTGCTGTACCGTTCTGTGTTCGGAAACAGGTGGTTGTATGCGGATGGAAGCTGGCGGCGGTGCCCAGTCCTGCCGCATTCAACAAGTAACTTCTCTGTTTGACCAAAAGGCGGAAAACCTGCTGGGTCAGCAGTTGCAACGCTGGGGTCGCGATCGCCTCTATGAGGAAAGCATGGCGGTGACGGCGGCAATTATCAAATTGGCCAACAGGGAATAGGGAAATTTCAAATTTCAAATTTGAGATTTGAGATTTAAATTAAATTTGAAATCTCAAATCTCAAATTCACAATTCCCCATATGTCTTTAGTTATTGCCGGAGAACGCAGCGGGGTGGGCAAGACAACGGTCACGCTTGCCCTATTGGCTTGTTTGCTGCGTCGAAATCTCAAAGTCCAATCTTTCAAGGTAGGCCCCGATTACATCGACCCCATGTTTCATCACTATGTAACAGGTTTGCCTTGTCGCAATTTAGACCCGGTTTTGACTTCTGCTTCATACGCACAACAATGTTTTGCCCGTCATACCCAAGGTGTTGAATACGCCTTGGTGGAAGGAGTCATGGGGCTATTTGATGGTGTGAAGCAAGAAAGCAGAGAAGAAATTGGTCTAGTCCCCCGCTCCCCTTTTGCCAGTACAGCTCACATAGCGCATCTGCTCAACTTACCTGTGCTGCTGGTCATTGATTGCAGTCGTTTATCCGGCTCGGTAGCGGCGATCGCACATGGCTATCGTTCTTTCGATCCCAAGCTAAAATTAGCTGGGGTGGTGTTAAATCGGGTGGGGAGCGATCGCCATTTGCAACTGCTCAAAGAAGCTCTCGAACCCTTAAACATCCCGATCTTAGGAATATTGCGGCGTCAGGACAATATTACGATTCCAGACCGACATCTCGGTTTAGTACCAACAGCAGAACTTCCCCAATTAGATGCTTTGATCGAAAAACTGGCTCACCTGGGAGACACCTGTTTCGATTGGGAACGACTATTACCCTTACTAAAGTGCAAACCAGAATTTCCAATTATCAATCCAAAATCCAAAATCCAAAATCCAAAATCTAAAATCGCCATTGCACGCGATCGCGCCTTCAATTTTTATTACCAGAATAATTTAGACTTACTTACAGAATTAGGTGCAGAACTTGTGCCTTGGAGTCCGCTTACTGATGTGGTCATACCTGCGGGAGTCCAAGGGCTTTATTTTGGTGGTGGTTTTCCAGAAATATTCGCAGAAGAATTATCGTCCAATTACTCAGCACGCAATGCAGTGAGGGCAGCAATTGTATCTGGAATGCCCACTTATGCAGAGTGTGGCGGTTTAATGTATTTGTGCGAGCAAATCATAGATTTCGATCGCAAATCTTGGCCTATGGTAGGAGTGTTGCCGACAGTAGCTATGATGGGTTCTCATCTAACATTAGGTTATCGGCAAGCAACTGCTTTGCAAGACACTCCCCTGCTACCGGCTGGTGCGAGAGTTTGGGGTCATGAGTTTCACCGCTCTAGTTTATCTGTCGCACCGACAAATCCTTTGTTTGAGCTACGGGGATATCATTCCCCCAGTTTACCAACCTCTGAAGGATGGCTCAAGCACCGCCTTCATGCTTCGTATCTACATCTTCATTTTGGTGCTAGTCCAGAAATTCCAGAGCGGTTTTTGCAGAATTGTTCTGGCTTTTTCGACTGTTAGCCAACAAAGGTAGTGTAGCTAATCAGGTGCTATATGTCGTTAGGCAGCCCAATCCCAAAGTAGGTGAGCGTAAAAAGTCGATCGTAGCTAAGCGATCGTTCTAAAGCCTTACTGAGGGAGTCCAGCCAAACACAAAGCTATTGTGCTTTTGGGATAAAGTATATTATCAGAAGGAAGTTCCATTGTCAAGCTTCCTGAATAATTTTCAATATCTTTGTCTTGTGTTGATAGTAGCGATGGCCAAAATTATCAATTTCTGTCATTAGGCGCAAACTACTGCTATGCCCAAAGCAAGCGATCGAAAATAACCCTAAGCCTCAACTTCTGAGTAGCGTAGGGCTTGCGAGCGAAAAGACAAAATAAAGATAGCTATCCTTTTGATTTTTTGACGATCCGATTCAACTTTATTTTTTAGCATAGAGCCATTGTGTATTATTATATACAGATTTACTTTACATTAAAACTGTTCTTTTGGTAGAAAACAATCCTGTTCTTGCGGTAGAAATTTAGTAAAACTAAAGCAGTTACCTTGCTTATTAAGGACAACAATTTAAAAACATACCGATAACATGAGCGAAAAGATTAATTATGGCCACCGTTGCAACATAAATCAAGCGAATAAAAATCAGGAACTGTATTTCATAGCTGCTTTTGGCCTGCTCCAAGGTTATCGAAAAAATTCCACTCGATATCCTAACAATTTTTTTGCGGAAAGGATAGGCTAAATACCGAGTATGCGTACAGCAGGCAGCAGCACAAAGATAATATTGCATGAAGAAGAAATTCAAGGAGAGATAAACAGATGTATATCTTTAAGCAAACCCACCAACCAAAAGTAAAACCGATGAGATCGCGCTTATCGCACCCAGCGCCATCCCCGCTTGCCGAACCTTTGGTAAAGCACATAGAGCCAATCGAAACTCAATCCAAAGAAAAAAACAGGTATAGTAGCGGACTAATCTCAAACAAACCAGGAGTAGAAATGCAGCATACCGATCCTGGGAAAAGCTTTCATCCTGACAATTTAGATTTGTCATTGGCCGAAACTTTAAATATTGTTGCGCCAAATGATTCAGTAAATGCCGCCGAGATTGCCGATTTTAATCGTTCAAATCGCGGTCGAATAGCTGTGTTTATTGATGGTTCTAATCTATTCTATGCAGCTTTAGAAATAGGTGTGGAAATTGACTATCTAAAACTACTTTGCTACTTAACCGATGGTTCTCCCCTGTTGCGCTGTTTCTTTTACACAGGAGTAGATCCCACAAACGAAAAGCAACATGGTTTTTTGTATTGGATGCGTCGTCATGGCTATCGCCTGATAACTAAAGATATAATTCAACTCCCAGACGGCTCTAGAAAAGGTAACCTAGATGTAGAAATAGCTGTAGATATGGTTACTTTAGCAGATTATTACGATACTGCTATTTTAGTCAGCGGTGATGGCGATTTAGCCTATGCGGTGAATGCGGTTAGTTACCGGGGAGCAAGGGTGGAAGTGGTAGGGTTGCGCTCTATGACTAGCGAAAGCTTGCTGAATGTTGCCGATCGTTACATCGATCTTGATAGCATCAAAGAAGATATCCAAAAGTCTTCCGGAGGAGGGTACAACCATCGCTCTTTATCTGGTGCTAAACTAACAGAGGCAATCAAAGATGAAACTAAGTCAAATGATTTTGAGTAGGTTTTGATTTTAATAGCTATTGATGATTTCGCAAAAAGTTGTTGAAAAAAGATTTGTGTAAGCGATTGGGTAGAGGTTTTCAAGAATAAGAAACCTTTACCTTAACAAGCGCGTCATTCACTTTATGCAAAGCCGAATGACTCCATCTATTTACAGCGTAAAAATACAGGTTTTTGATCAAAAACCGAAAAAATTATTTCGATCTAAAAAATTACTTTATTTATATCTAAAGTATAAGTGGAAGCCAAAATAAATTTGTTACTTTTAATACAAAAAAAATATCAAGATAGCTTGATAAGCTATCTTATAGGATTAGCTTTGCAACTAAAATTAGGCTTGTACTACTTTTGTAGGCAGAGCCATATCTTCAGATAGAGGAATATGCCGAAACAGAATGATACATTTTAAATCAAATACCACCACAAGTGGTTATTGTTATCTTCAGCCCAGCGTAACGGCAAACATCTGTTTTGACAATGCGATCGGCTATTTACTAAGCGTTAGGTGCTTGGGCAGGCTAACGCCAATTACAAACTAGCGAGATTGCAACAATTTCAACTACTAATCGAGGCTTGGAATATGAATCAAGTTGTCAAGGTTGTCCAGTATCCTGATGTTTCCGACAGCAATGTAGCGACTCAGTTTTATCGAGAAATTGAGGATATTATTAAGGCAGGAGCCAGTATTGTTTTGCTCGATCTTAAGAATCTAACATCTATTACCGGCTCAGGGTTAATGGCTCTAGTCGAGGTTTTCAAATTGATTCGCTCTGCTGGGTGTAAGGTTTTCATTTGCTCTTTAAACGATCAAGTCAGGATTTTATTTGAACTTACTGGTTTGGATCGAGTTCTGGAAACTTTTTCTAGTTTGGATGAATTTTATAGCTCCACGCTGCAAAAAAAATAGTCTGTCGTTAATTTAGGGCCGACCCGCAGACTAATCTACTTTAGCATTGGCTGCCAAATAAACAAATATCAGTTGTCAAGCAGAAAAGTTGCAAAGTTAAGAATAACTAGCCAACTTTCTAACTTGACAACAACTTGAAAAACATCTATTTACTAAGGAATCGGCTCGCTTAATTTCAAATTGTAAATTTAGATTACGAGTTAAAAATTAAACATCTAAAATTTAACGCCTGAAATTACTCTATAACGATCGCAATTAGCAATTAGCTTAAGCCTGAGTGCTTGCAAAAAGCAGTAAATCGTAGACAAAGTTAGTGATATCTGTAAATAGCGGTGTGCGATCGCGCTAACCACCAAAAACGCTGTGTGCCCAGTCAAGGAGACTAGGCACACTAGAACGGAATTTTTGGATTTCTCAAGTGTCGATCGTCAAAAACTAGGACGAAGAATGAACAGTTCGTTACTAAGGTGGACAGTTATTGCAGCTTCGATATCATGGCTGACCGCATTATTTTGTCTTACCAGACTGTTGGTTTGGCATTGCTCTACTAAGAGCGTTTTGCCACTAATAATCGTATGCCTTTTGTTTGCTGCAACTGGGTCTTGGACGGGGGACACCGGGTCTTGACCCTTTGGTTTGTGTTCTTTTGGTATCCAATATCAAATTAACACGGTTCCTATAGCCTGAGAATACCTGTTTACGGAAATTTACGATGTTTTACACTACTTAATTTTAGTTAGGCATCAGTCATTTGAGATCGAAAATATTCTGACCGATCTGTTAGCTCCGCGCAAAAATGCCCCCGCGTCCTCAACAAAATGTAAAAATTAGAATATTGACGACACACTTTCAGATATACCAATGGCTTCCTCTCCCCAGTACCTCAGCGGTAACGAAATTAGGCAAACATTTCTTGACTTTTTTGCCCAGCGGGGGCATAAAATCCTGCCCAGCGCTTCCCTAGTGCCAGAAGACCCCACCGTGCTGCTGACTATCGCTGGGATGCTGCCATTCAAACCGATATTCCTGGGACAGAGAACAGCAGAAGTTCCCCGCGCTACCACATCGCAAAAGTGTATCCGCACCAACGATATCGAGAACGTGGGACGCACGGTAAGACACCACACCTTCTTCGAGATGCTGGGTAACTTCAGCTTTGGAGACTATTTTAAAGAACAAGCGATCGCCTGGGCGTGGGAACTGTCAACCGAAACCTTTGGACTTCCCCCAGAACGCCTCATCGTCAGCGTTTTTGAGGAAGACGACGAAGCATTTGCCATCTGGAGAGACAAAATAGGCATTCCTCCCCATCGCATCAAACGTATGGGTAAAGACGATAACTTTTGGGCATCTGGGCCAACAGGCCCCTGTGGGCCATGTTCGGAAATGTACTACGATTTTCACCCCGAACTCGGCGATGACAACATCGATTTAGAAGATGGCAGCCGCTTCATCGAATACTACAACTTGGTGTTCATGCAGTACAATCGGGATGCCGAAGGCAACCTGACACCCCTGCAAAGCAAAAACATCGATACAGGTATGGGATTGGAGAGGATGGCACAAATCCTCCAAAAAGTGCCGAACAACTACGAAACAGACCTGATTTTCCCAATTATCAAAACAGCCGCTGAAATTGCCGGGATCGATTACAGCCAAGCTGATGAGAAAACCAAAATTTCCCTGAAAGTAATTGGCGACCACGTTCGCGCAGTCGTTCACATGATAGCCGATGAAATTCGCGCATCAAACGTTGGACGGGGTTATGTATTGCGACGGTTAATTCGTCGCGTGGTGCGTCACGGCAGATTAATGGGAATTGAGGGCGAATTTACGACTAAAGTAGCAGAAAGCGCGATCGCACTTTCCGAAGGAGCTTATCCCAACGTGCGCCAGCGGGAAGGGCAAATCAAAGCCGAACTGCAACGGGAAGAAAACCGATTCCTCAAAACCCTCGATCGCGGCGAAAAACTGCTTGCAGAAATTATCCAAAAAGCTCTTGTGGGACAGGCGTCTCGCCTGTCATCCTCCGGCCAAGATACCCATCCCAAAACAGAAATTTCCGGATGGGACGCCTTTATCCTTTACGACACCTACGGCTTCCCCTTTGAACTAACTCAAGAAATTGCCGCCGAACAAGGATTGACTGTTGATACTGCTGGCTACGAAGCAGCAATGGAAAAACAGCAAACCCGTTCTAAAGAAGCCCACGAAACGATCGACTTAACCGTACAAGGTTCGCTGGATAAGCTAGCAGAACATATCCAAGCAACCGAATTTTTAGGTTACACTCAACCTCTCAGCCAAAGCGTTGTCGAAGTAATTCTCGTCAACGGCAAATCGGTAGAAGAAGCCGAAGCGGGAACAGACTTACAAATCGTTCTCGACAAAACACCATTCTACGCAGAATCCGGCGGACAAATAGGCGATCGCGGTTATATCACTGGCGACGGTATCGTGGTCAGAATTGAAGATGTCAAGAAAGAATCCGATTTCTTTATTCACTTCGGACGAATCGATCGCGGGACTTTGCGCGTAGGCGATCCCGTCACCGCTCAAATCGATCGCTCTTGTCGTCGTCGCGTTCAAGCCAATCATACCGCAACTCACTTATTGCAAGCGGCGTTGAAAAAAATAGTCGATGATTCCATATCGCAAGCCGGTTCGTTAGTAGCGTTCGACAGACTGCGATTTGACTTCAACAGTCCCCGTGCCTTAACATCAGAAGAGTTACAACAAATTGAGGAACAAGTTAATACTTGGATTGCCGAAGCACACGCTGGCAAAGTAGAAGTTTTACCGCTAGCAGAAGCAAAGGCAAAAGGTGCGATCGCGATGTTCGGGGAAAAATACGGCGACGAAGTGCGCGTGTTGGATTTCCCTGGTGTTTCGATGGAACTTTGCGGCGGAACTCACGTCAGCAACACCGCTGAAATTGGCGTATTCAAAATAATTTCCGAGTCTGGTGTAGCTGCTGGAGTAAGACGCATTGAAGCGGTGGCGGGGCCATCAGTGCTTGACTATTTGAACGTGCGCGATAAAGTAGTGAAAGAGTTGAGCGGTAACCTCAAAGCGAAACCGGAAGAATTGCCCGATCGCATCAACAACCTGCAAAACGAACTGAAGTCAACTCAGAAACAACTAGAAGCGCTCAAAGCAGAACTTGCGATCGCTAAATCCGACCAATTGCTATCTCAAGCAGAGACAGTCGGCGATGGCAAAATCCTCGTTGCACAGTTGGGAGAAGTTGACGCCGAATCCCTCAAAACAGCAGCCGAAAGATTGCAGCAAAAATTGGGCAATGCGGCTGTAGTGCTAGCGTCAGTTCCCGAACCGCAAAAAGTGAATTTTGTAGCAGTTTTTAGCCCAGAAGTCAATAAGAAAGGGTTACAAGCTGGCAAATTTATTGGTGCGATCGCGAAAATTTGTGGAGGCGGCGGTGGCGGACGACCCAACCTAGCTCAAGCAGGCGGACGCGATGCGAGTAAAATAAAAGAAGCCTTAGAAACCGCTCGCTCACAATTGCGGGAAAGTTTGCAGGCTTAACTCTTTTTTGTTACTCTCGATCGAGAATTATCCAAAACCTTTGATTTTCTAATTTTGAAGAGTTGCGGCGATAAATAGTTGATTAATTTCGCCGCAATCCTTCATGCTTTTTCTGTGACTAAAATTACAAAAGAGGTATGAGCCAACCTTTTCTGCTTCAGTTAGGATTTTTGTTGTTTGCGCTTCAGAACCGAACCAGTACCAAAAGCACCCAAAGCTAGTAAACTTAATGCCGAAGCTGGTTCGGGAACAGAAGCAGTTTCAACGCCCATCACAGCAATAGCATTAACATCGAAACCATCTCTGCCAGATCCGGCTGGTGATTTGTCAATCAGTTTGACATATTTATAAGTATTATTGTTGTTGATATTGAGGCTCGCACCGAGCGGATTCTTAAAAGCATTATCAGCAATATTCTTGATAGTGCCAATATCCAACCAATTGCTACCGTTTAAGTCATTACCGACAAAAACCTGCACCTGCTCATCATATTGTGATTGTTGGGTGTAGTTCCCCCAAGTAGTCTCCCAGAGAGTAACTTGACCGGCAAAAAGCGTTCCGAAGCTAAATATAGCTTCCCCTTTAATACCCAAACTGAGGAAATCTTTATTGCTATTATTACTTTGGTCAATTTGGGGCGCACCTAAAGCATTATCAGTATCTGTTCTATAGGCATCCATCGACGTGCCTTTGTTATTGTAAAACTCTACTTTCGTGGCGTAGGTTAAGCTTGCTGCCAGCGAAGGTAGGGTGGCTATCGACGTAACGATGAGAGAAATAGGGAGCGCAAAGGCTGCTTTAGTTGCTATCTTCATATATGTCGTCTATCCCTGGAGGTAGTTAAGCTCATCCGTTAGATAGTTTAATGCTGCCACCCGGCATCTAGGAGTGCCAAGGTTTTCTCGCGCATCTTTACAAACAAAATATAGTAGAAGCTTGTCTTATAAAAATTTGATGAAGCTACAATGTCAATGCTCTGGCCCGGAAAGCGGCTGGTCGTGAGAAACTCAAATGGAACTGAGATGCTATTGTCAGTCTGGCTAAACTCAGTGCAACATGGATGGGAACAACAACGGTAATGAACATTTTTTGCCATTACCGATCTCATCACCGATTATCGATCGCCAACCTCATGAAACTGCGTCAAAAAACACTGCTGATCATCAGCCTAACCCTTGCGGGGCTAGTTGGAGTTTTGTATGCCACTGCATCCTTCCTCCTGATGAAGCATATCCAGGAATTAGAGAAAGACTATACCACTCAAGGCGTGAACCGAGCTTTGGATGGCTTATCCGAAGATATTGGTGACGTAGACATTGCAGTTCGTCAGTGGGGCGTGTGGGACGAAACATACTCTTTTATGGAGAATAAAAATCCTCGTTATATCAAAGTAAATCTCGGCAATCAAACTTTCTCGGATTTTAGGCTCAACGTTACTGTACTAATCGATTCTTCCGGTCAAAAAATATTCAGCAAAGCCTTTGATTTCAAGGGTAAGAAAACTATTCCCGTACCAAAAGCGCTAGAAGAACATTTGAAGTCAGAGACGCTTTTGCTGCAACATACTAACCCAAAAAGTAACCATACCGGAATTCTTCAATTACCAGAAGGCACCCTCCTAATTGCGTCTCATCCGATCGTTACCAACAAATACACAGGCCCAATTCGCGGCACCGTCGTCATGGGGCGCTACCTAGACGCTGAAGAAATTAAGCGTTTAGCCGCCCTCACCCAATTATCGTTGAGGGTTTATCCTTTGAACGATGCTCAGCTACCCCCCAACTTACAGGAAGTGCATTCCGAATTAACAAGTAAAGACAAAGAAATTAAAGCCAACACTCAGGAAGTAACAGAAAAAGATAACAATTCACCAATTGCCAGCCATAACGTTACCGTGCGACCTTTAAATGAAAATTCAATTGCTGGATACACATTACTTAAAAATATTTACGGGGAACCCGTTTTACTTTTAGAAGTAAAATTACATAGGTTTCTTTACAATCAAGGAAAAACAAGCTTAATTTTTCTGCTATTCTCCCTATTGGGAGTAGGCTTTGTCTTTGGCGTCGCCAATTTACTGCTGTTAGAAAAAATGGTTTTGTTGCGATTAGCTCGTCTCAGCGATAACGTCAAAACTATTGGCGCTACAGGCGATCTTTCCATGCGCGTATCCAGTAAAGGTAAAGATGAATTATCCACCCTAGCAACTACAATAAATTGGATGTTGGCCGCGTTAGAATCATCTTTAAAACAACTAAAAGCAGAACAAAAAAAATCCGAGCATTTGTTACTGAACATTTTGCCTCAACCAATTGCCGATCGCTTGAAACAAGAAGAATCGACTATTGCCGATAACTTCCCAGAAGTAACAGTGCTATTTGCCGATATCGTTGGTTTTACTAAGCTAGCAGCTCGCACATCACCGGTAGAACTTGTGACATTACTTAACCAAATATTCTCGGCATTCGATCGACTGGTTGAAAAACATGGGTTAGAAAAAATTAAAACAATTGGGGACGCTTATATGGTAGTGGGAGGTCTTCCTATACCTCGCCAAGACCACGCCGAAGCAATAGCCAAAATGGCTCTTGATATGCAGTTAGAAATTAAGCAATTCAATGCACTCAACAATGTAGATTTCAGTATGCGAATCGGGATCAACACTGGGCCAGTCGTCGCCGGAGTAATTGGCATCAAAAAGTTTATTTACGATTTGTGGGGTGATACTGTTAACACTGCTAGCCGCATGGAATCTCACGGTATAACAGGCTGTATTCAAGTGACAGAAGCGACTTACAAGTGTTTAAATGACAAGTTTGAGTTTGAGAGACGCGGCCCAATTCAAGTAAAAGGTAAAGGGGAAATGACCACTTATCTGCTCATCGGCAAGAAAAATGTCGAAATAGAGTAAAATAATTGCAAGTTTTTAATTGCAGATTTTAGATTTGTTTCCTTGACTTTTATTGCAAAGTATTATATGCTGTCTGATGCTAGTAAGTACAATGTGATATCGTGTCCTGCTGCATCGGTATTACATGAGTTATGGGAAAAATTGTCTGTTGCGATCGAGGGTTAAATTTTTACCGCAGATGAAGGCAGATAAACGCAGATAAACGCAGATAAGAGAGGGATTTTTTGAGGGAATTGATGCGGTTCTTTCGGGTTGATGAGGTGAAATATCAATTTTTGTTACCAATTTGGGGCATGGTGCGTTAGGCACGGCAATTTAATTTTTGGTTGCCATACTCAATTTCTAGTCCGTGCCTAACACACCCTACAGTTAAATAAGATTTTGTTATTCTCATAAATACGGTCAAGCCAAATTAACCAAGTTACTTTCTCGCTATCGGGAATCCTCTCCTCTGGGTTTGTAGTGTGAGAGCAAGTACACTTAAACTCAGCAAATATGAAGCTTTCTTGGCCAAACTCCTCGAAAAAAGCCTGGATTTTTGTTTTTTGGTTTTACTTCGCCATTTTAATGAGCATATCTATCTCTGCTTACCTGAAAATTCTGCCAGTCAAATCATCCACTATACCGTTTTACGATACGATGGGGCATTTTATATTGCTAGGTTTGGCGGCTTTTTTCGGTCATTTAGCTTTAAACAAGCGGAAAATTAATTGCGGCAATATTTTCATACCCATAGCGCCACTTCTGGTAGTAATATGTTGCTTTATTGATGAGTTACTTCAGACGCTATCGCCATACCGAACAGCCAGTGTCTCCGATTTAGCGGCTGATTTTGTTGGCATTGCGGTTTTTTATTGGCTAGCAGAACGAGTAAAATTTAAACAATCCTCAAAGGAGGGGCAAACATGAAATGTCCTGCTTGTGAAAACAACTTAACTGAAATAGTAACTGAAGCTATAACGGTGGATGTGTGTGAAGGTGGGTGTGGCGGTATTTGGTTCGATCGCTTTGAACTTTCACAAACTGCCAGAGCGCTCACAAGAAGTGAGGGATTAACCAAAAATTTGAAATTGGAAATCCCATTATTTTCGGTCAGCCAGGTGGGAACTAACTTGTCTTACTTAAGCGATCGGAGCCAGTCAATAGAAAGTTAAAATAGAAGCCGATTGTAGCAAAGGGCTAAATTTAGTTACTTTATGACAACTGCTGCACCAGTTAAAACTCAGTACGAAGCGGTCATCGGTTTGGAAACCCACTGTCAGCTCAGTACCGACACCAAAATTTTCTGTAATTGCTCGACCGAATTTGGGACTCCCCCAAACGAAAACGTCTGTCCGATTTGTATGGGTATGCCGGGGGTGTTGCCAGTACTGAATCAGAAGGTACTGGAGTACGCCGTCAAAGCTGGCTTAGCCCTCAACTGTCAAATTGCACCATATAGCAAATTCGATCGCAAGCAGTACTTTTACCCCGATTTACCCAAAAATTACCAAATTTCTCAGTATGACCTACCCATTGCCCAGCACGGGTGGCTGGAAATCGAATTAGTAGACGATGCCGGTAAAGCTACCCGCAAAAAAATCGGCATCACCCGCCTGCATATGGAGGAAGATGCAGGAAAATTGGTTCACGCAGGTAGCGATCGACTTTCCGGTTCCACCTACTCTCTGGTAGACTTCAACCGTACAGGTGTACCGTTAGTAGAAATTGTCTCCGAACCGGATATCCGTTCTGGACAAGAAGCAGCCGAATACGCTCAAGAACTGCGTCGCATCCTGCGTTATCTGGGAGTTAGCGACGGTAATATGCAGGAAGGTTCCCTGCGTTGCGACGTGAATATCTCCGTGCGTCCGGTGGGAGAAACAAAATTTGGCACTAAAGTTGAAATTAAGAATATGAACTCCTTCAGTGCGATTCAAAGAGCGATCGAATACGAAATCGATCGCCAAATCGCCGCACTGGAAGCTGGAGAGCGGATCTTCCAAGAAACTCGGCTGTGGGAAGAAGGTAGCCAACGCACCATCAGTATGAGAAGTAAGGAAGGTTCCAGCGACTACCGCTACTTCCCCGAACCGGATTTAGCACCCATCGAAGTTTCCGCCGCACAGTTGGACAAGTGGAAATCGGAACTGCCAGAACTCCCAGCGCAGAAACGCGACCGCTACGAAAGCGAACTGGGACTTTCCGCTTACGATGCGCGGGTACTGACAGACGATCGTACAGTCGCCGAATATTTTGAAACAACTGTCGCTGCTGGTGCTAATTCCAAGCAAGCCGCCAACTGGGTGATGGGCGATATCACCGCCTACCTGAACAACGAAAAACTCACCATCTCCCAAATCGCCCTCAAACCCGACACTCTCGGCGAACTGATTTCCCTGATCGAAGCCGGAACGATCAGCGGCAAGATTGCCAAAGAAATTTTACCCGAATTGCTGACAAAAGGCGGTTCGGCGAAACAACTGGTCGAAAGCAAGGGATTAACCCAAATTTCCGACTCCAGCGCCCTGGAAACCATCATCGCCGAAATCTTAGCCGCAAATCCCAAAGAGCTGGAACAGTACCGCAACGGTAAAACCAAGCTACTCGGCTTCTTTGTCGGACAAGTGATGAAGAAAACCTCCGGTCGCGCCGACCCTGTGCTGACCAATCAACTGCTGGCCCAAAAGTTGAAAGCTTAATCGCAACTTGATAAAAAGTAGCGTAGCTTTACAAAAAAAACAAAGATGGGGGGTGACACCCCTCACCCCCAACCAATTATAATGGTGTATGTAGATGCACCCTGATGATCGGGAGAGTCGTCCATCCAAGCGACTCCCCTTTTTTTTTGGGAATTAGGGACTAGGGAAAGTCAAAAGTCAAAAGTCAAAAGTCAAAAGTCAAAATTTCCCCTATTCCCTCTTCCCGACGCCCTAGCCCTAACCCCTAACCCCTTTCTTCTCTCCCTTTGATATAATCCCCTCGCAAGCAAGTAAAAGGCTGGAGGGAAAAATTATGACGGATTGGCAGGAAATCGACGGTAACGTCACAGCACCCAGAGGGTATCGTGCGGCGGGGATTAAAGCGGGATTGAAACCTTCGGGGCTGCCGGATTTAGCTTTAATTGTGTCGGATGTGGAGGCAATTGCGGCTGGAGTGTTCACCACCTCCGTTGTTCGCGCCGCGCCTGTGGATTACTGCCGCCAGCGCCTGCAATATAAACCCAGCGCCCGCGCTATACTCTGCAACGCCGGACAAGCTAACGCCGCCACAGGTTCGCAGGGTTGGATCGATGCGATCGAAAGTGCCCAGCAATTAGCGCAAGTGCTGAACATTGCCTCGGACTATGTATTGGTAGCATCTACCGGTGTCATCGGTCAACGCATTAAAATGGATGCCCTCAAAGCTGGTATTCCCCAACTCGCCGCCGCACTATCGGAAACTGGGGGCGATGCAGCTGCACAAGCGATTATCACCACAGATTTAGTGACAAAATCGATCGCCTTGGAAACCACAATGCACGATCGTCCGGTGCGAATCGGCGGAATTGCCAAAGGTTCCGGTATGATTCATCCCAATATGGCAACAATGCTGTCATTTGTTACCTGCGATGCAGCGGTTTCTCCTTCTTTATGGCAGCAAATGTTGAGTCGTGCGGCAGATAAAAGTTTCAATCAAATTACGGTTGATGGCGATACCAGTACTAACGATACTTTAATCGCTTTGGCAAACGGTCAATCTCGCACTCCCGCAATTACAGAAATGGGGGCAGATGCAGAAAAATTGGAGGCGATGCTAACAGCGGTTTGTCAGCATTTAGCAAAAGCGATCGCACGCGATGGCGAAGGCGCTACTTGTTTGATGGAAGTAGTAGTTTCTGGCGCAACTGATGATAAAGCGGCGCGTCAAGTCGCTCGCACTATTGCCGGTTCATCTTTAGCTAAATCCGCTATTTTCGGTCGCGATCCTAACTGGGGAAGAATTGCCGCCGCCGCCGGACGTGCTGGCGTGCAATTCGATCAAGGAGATTTGCAAATCCGGTTGGGGAATTTTTTGTTAATGGAAAATGGGCAACCTTTGCCGTTCGATCGCGCTGCTGCCAGTGCATATTTGAAAGCAGCAGCCGCTGGTGCTTATTTGAAAGAAGATACTGTTTTAATTTCCGTGAGCATCGGTAACGGTTCGGGTTTTGGCAAAGCGTGGGGATGCGATTTAAGTTATGACTACGTGAAGATTAACGCGGAGTATACAACTTAAATTTGTCAGCAGTCAGCAGTCAGTTGTTTGTTGCAATTGACTGCTGATATTTGTTAATTCAAAAAAAGGCGATCGCACCAGAAAGGCTCTCCCGTTTTTGTGGTAATAATAGAAACTTATCTAATCGTAGGGTGGGTTAGGCACGGGCGATAATTTCAGCACTTTCGATCGATAATTTAGTTCCCGTGCCGTAACCCACCATCCCACTCAACTGTAACATCCCGAACATTTTCCCCATAAATCCGCAAGAGCCGTAAAATGATTAACATCCTCACTACTGACAACAACATTGACATACGACAACACTTGTAAATACATAGCATCTCAAAATCCAGCGAGTTTTGTACGTTGGTTATTACCAAATACAGAACCCCAAGAAGTACAAATACTCAAAACCGAATTGCCAGCGGAACCAATCAGAGCAGATTCCCTCATATTATTGCGTGTTGGCAACACAATACTACACCTGGAATTTGAAAAATTACCGTATTCAGACCCACCCATTCCAGAGCGAATGCTTAACTATTGGGTGCGCCTATACGGAGAGTATAGGTGTAGAATAGAACAAGTGGTAATATTTTTAAAACAGAGCAACTCACCGCTGGTTTTTCAAGACAGATTTGCACAAGACAACACCCAACATCGATATCGAGTCATCCGCTTATGGGAACAAGACCCCACCCCTTTTTTGACAGACCCAGGTCTGCTACCGCTAGCACCTTTGACTCGCACAGACTCACCCAGAGCCTTATTAGGGCAAGTCGCCGCACAAGTGGATATAATTGAAGAACCCGTCCAGAGAAGAGAAGTATCAGTTTGTACGAGTATATTGGCGGGATTGCTGCATAAGCCAAATGTAATCAATCAGCTATTTCGAGAGGAAAATATGCAAGAATCTTTGTTCTACCAAGAAATCATCCAAAAAGGTGTGCAAAAAGGTTTGCAGCAAGGACAAAAACAGGAAGCAGTATCCCTGACTATGCGCCAACTTCGACGGCGTATAGGAGAGATATCACCCGCGATAGAAGAGCGAATTCGTGCTTTATCACTTTCGCAGTTAGAAGATTTGGGTGAAGCGTTGTTGGATTTTTCTGCACCAGCAGATTTAACCGCTTGGTTGGATAATTTGGAAAGTATTGAAAGAGGATAAGATGGAAGACTCTTTGTTGTACCAAGAAATAATGCAAAAAGGCGTGCAAGAAGGTTGGGAACAAGGCTTGCAACTAGGATTGCAACAAGGTTTGGAACAAGGTTGGCAACACGGACAAAAATATCAGGCTTTCACACAAACTAGGCGTCAACTTCGGCGGCGTATAGGAGCGATCGGACTCACCACAGAAGAGCGAATTCGCGCTTTATCCCTTTCTCAGTTAGAAGCTTTGGGTGAGGCGTTGTTAGATTTTTCTGCACCAGCAGATTTGACAGCTTGGTTGGATAATTTGGCTAGCAAAGATCCTGTTTAACAAATGTTTATATTTACTAACAGTTTTACAGTAACTTTTGACAACTCACACTATGTTTTAGCAGATTCAAAATCATAAATAATAGCACCTCTTTCAGAAATTTCTATTCCTCCAAGTTCTTTTGCTTTTTGTTTTAAGAATTTTTGTGCTTCTTTTCCCTGACGGGGCGACAACTATAGCTCAAAGGTAGACTGGATAAGCATTTTGGCGCGATGACCTCGTTGATAATAAGGTAATTTATGAGGACTTAAAGACATTAATTTAGCAGTTTGTTCACTAAATAAATCTAGAGATTCC
>NZ_JBHFNU010000128.1:0-7780 GCF_041929145.1 Aerosakkonema sp. BLCC-F183
CGATAGAGACCTTGGCAGGGCGAAGCATTTGGACAGAAAGATCTTGAATTTGAGTTATGAATTGTCGCCCAAATGCTTCGCCCCTACACAATATATATTTCGTTTTTTTTGTCAATTTATTCTACTGGACTGGCGCTCTAGGGATTAGGGGAAGAAGGGGCTATAATGAAGGGTTTAGTGGAATTAAGAAGCTCTTAACTGACTTTCATCGGTTGCTCTAATTTGTAAGGGAAGCGATCGCACTTTATCCCTCTCTGCTATAATATCCGTTTTTCACATACTCTTTGACGATCGGTTGAACCGCGAACAGCGTTTCGTTGTTCTGTTCCTGTTTTTCCACGAGCGATCGCCTTCCCAAAGATTGTATCGCATTAAACAACTCTGATGGCGATAATTGTATATCTTCTAGCAATCGGGAAATTGAAACAGGCTTCATTTCATTGGCGACGCGAAAAATCACCTCTTTTTCTAACTCAGACAAGCGATTAAATTGCTGATGCAATATAAATTTCAAATCTTCGTTCAAAATAAGAGTATCGTATTCTAAAAATTTTGTTACCCTGCCCATAAACAATTCTTGAATCATTGTAGCGACTATCTTTAACCATAAAGGATTACCTCGATAGGTGTTAATCAGGCTTTCCCATTTGTCCTGCTCAAATAAACCTTTTTGTCTGAATATTTCGCACGCCGCTACACCCAAACCTTCCAGATGCAACGATCGCACGGGTGCGTTTTCATCTCTTAAGGCGGCAATTTCCCTTGGTGGTTCCCAACTGTTCAACACCAAGCAACTGTGATGCGGAAATTCTCCCACAAGTCTGAATAGTGTGCCATAATCTTCGTATTCTGGACGATAATTGCCTGCTAATTGTCCGCTGCTGAGAATCGTTTGTACGTCATCGAATATTATCAAACAGCGGTGATTTCGTAAATAATCTATGAGATGCGATCGCTGTTCGTCAAGACTAACTGGTAACTCAATTTCATTTTGGTTAGACAGAACTTGAATTAAGTTTTTTTGAATTGCTTGCAGGGATGGATAAAAGCGAAGACTTCGCCAAATTACATACTCAAATTTATCCTGAATTTGTTTGACTAACTGCAAAGCGAGAGCGGTTTTGCCTATTCCGCTTATTCCCAAGAGTGCGACTAAGCGACAGCGTTCTTCGACTATCCATTTTTCCAGTTTAGTCAGTTCTTCTGTGCGTCCGTAGAAGGCGGTGATATCCGGCGCTTCATCTACAGAAACGCGGTTTCTTGCAGAAACCGGGTTTCTAGTTTGGTGCGATCGATCTTGCGCGGAGTCTTTTGATTGCAAGTTCTCTCCACAGAAATTGACATTATTAATTTGTACAAAATCTTTTGTGAAATTTAATATATTAGAGAATTGCCACCTCTCTAGTGTGGCTCGAAAATTTGATTTATTAAGTTCTTCTCCTAATACATCCGAAACCATCTTCCATAATTCACAAGCAACATCCCTGACGTGACCTTCACTACAGTGGAAATCTTCTGCTATTTTTGAATATTTGTGACCCTGCCAAACCCCCCGCAAAATAGCCTGTTCCAGATCGTCTAAGTGTTTTCCCGTCTTGTTAAATACTATCTCATCAGCGAATTTTAACACTTCCTTAACGTCCATAAGTCGGATAGATGCCGGGGTTTTGGTTATTATATCCCACAATGCGTATTGTAATCCGACAATTTCCGACAATTTCCGATTTGTTCCGATATAGCTAGACGATCGCAAATTGCCTAATTCCCTACAAAATCCGGCATTTTCCGACAGACAAACTTAGTTGCTTGTGGAAAAATTATATAAATCATTATTCAACATAATCCTTAAAACTTGAAATCAAATGAAGACAAAATCTTTAGCATTAGCAGGATTCGGAATATTTACTTCCGTCACATTGGGAGTTATCCCAGCACAAATAGCTTTAGGTCAATCACAGGCAGATTATTACCGTTCCCTATGTGAAAAAGCTCCCGTCAATTCCTTCGCAGCAATGCTAATTAGTCGTGGGGGAGTTGACTGTACAAGATATGGAATGTCTCCTCAAATGAATCAAGCTATTCAGGCCGAACAGAGCAGAAACAATGCAATGCTTAATTGTGCTGCTTATGGAGGAAATTGGCGTAACGACTTAGGAATGTGTATGCCGAAAACACAATATGAATGCGATCGGCGGCAAGGAGTGTATTGGAATACTCAATACAACGAGTGTTTCCCAACAAAGCAATAGCTCTCATTTTATCCGAACCTTAGTTTAGGTTGATTGTCTTTTACTTTGGAGAGGCGCTCGGTTTTTCACATCATAACCAAGATCGATCGCCTCTTTCTCATTTTCCAGAAAAAATTATGAATTTTCCTACCCTGCCAACTTTACACACTCTAGCAGCGGTGGAAAAATTCGTGACCTATCGCTAGATACAAGTATAAAAACGACATCATTAGACGATTTTTCTCGCAGGTATTCGTAAAGAATTGCAAATGCTTTAGTAGTCAAGTAGTGTGCATTTTTTAAAACTACTACTCTAGATTGAGTTGCTGCTTCAACTTCAGGCAATAGTTGCTGAATATCGTCTGCACGATCACGGGATGAAGCGTCAAACTCTATCAATTCTTGACATAAAATTGATTGCATACTAACCTCCATTATTATTTAATTCAATATCAGTATCAGGATCTAAATCAGTATCAACTCGCTCCCACGTACAGAAGTTTTAGGCAAAGGGAATTCTTCTAAATAGAGTGCTGTTGCTTCTTTGAGATTGACGATCGCTTCTGCAATCGTTTCTCCTTGGCTAGCAGTCCCTACTTCAGGACATTCTGCAACATATACATCTTCTTCCCAATAAACAATTGCGGTGAAAGTGCGAGACATTTTTTTGACAATGTTGGTTATATTTTAACTTTTTTATTATAGGTTAACATATTCCCGTCAAGCTGACTTAATACAATAGACATCTCCAAAAATTCTTGTAGGGTAGGCATCCTGCCTCTTTCATTCTTTTGGAGGAGAGGTCTAATAGACATCTCCAAAAATTCTTGTGGGGTAGGCATCCTGCCTCTTTCATTCTTTTGGAGGAGAGGTCTAATAGACATCTCCAAAAATTCTTGTGGGGTAGGCATCCTGCCTGCCTTTAAGATTCTTTTGGAGGAGATGTCTAATTGGAGCTTGCAAATTTATGGTGAAAAATGTTCGTTCTGTTAGAGTTGAGTGGGATGGTGGGTTACGGCACGGAAACTAAATGATCGATCGAAAGTGTGGAAATTATCGCCCGTGCCTAACCCACCCTACGATTAGATAAGTTTCTATTATCACTAAGCTTCTGGATCGATTCCCAAAGCTCGTAACTGTGCAGCTAATCGATCGGCACGTTGCCTTTCTTGTTCAGCGCGTTGTCTTTCTTCTTCAGCTTGTTGTTGTGCTAATTCTTTCTCCTGCCGTTCCAATTCGGCTCTTTCGCTACCAGCTAACAACAAATTACCATTAGCATCCCACCAACGCAGCCAGGGTAATTCCAAATTTTGATATCTTCCCTGCCAAATTCCTAACTCAACTCCCAAAGGAGGGATGGGAAATCTGCCTCGCTCATTTGCAGTTACTAAATAATATTTACCTGCCAGAAGTTGATAAACTTCCACTCTGGCTTGCCTGACTTCATAAATGCCATAAAAAGGCGGACGGATCACCTGCTCGTAAATCCAAAATTTTCCCGTTATGCGGGTTGGATCTCGTTCTTCGGAACCATCACCTGAGACAAATTCCAGTACGATCGAAGGTGCAATGTACTCTTGCCAAAGAACGTAAGAACGCCGTACTTGACCGTCTAAAGTAGGCGGCACATTCGGCACGTAAAACCAATCAGGTGCTTCAGCGCCTCTTTCCGGTGGGTCGGTCAAACGCCAGTAAATTCCGCAATCTTGACCTATACAATACTGACCGTCTGGATGCAACTGTTGCAATACAGGCGCGATCGAATCAGTTAGCAAAATACTCTGGGGATGCTCCTGAAAATTTTTCACAAATGTACCGTCAGACTCTGGTAACTGCGTGTGGTCCGGTAGACTTACGCCAAGATTCGGCGATGCGGTAATAATAGAAGTCATACCTATACCTCTGGTTCAACACCTAACGATCGTAACTGAGCTGCTAAGCGATCGGCACGTTCCTCTGCTGTTAGCAAAAGATTGCCTTGTGCATCCCACCAACGCAACCAGGGAAATTCCACATTCTGATACTGACCCTGCCAAATTCCTATTTCTACTCCCAGCGGTTCAATAGGATAATGACCTCGATCGTTAATTGGTATTAACTGATAGCGTCCGTTAAATAATTGATATACTTCCACTCTTCCACGCGACCCTTCATAAATGCCATAAAACGGGACACGAATTGCTCTTTCATATACCCAAAACTTACCTTCATAAGGAGTTCTGTCTCTTTCTTCCGAACCATCTCCAGAGACAAATTCCAACACAATTAGCGGCGCGACGATTTCTTGCCATAAAACATAAGAACGGCGATATCTTCCGTTTAACATTGGAGGCACATCTGGCACGTAAAACCAATCCGGTGCTTCTGCTCCTCTTTCTGGCGGTTCTGTTATGCGCCAATAAATTCCACAATCTTGACCGATGGTGTATTGTCCATCGGGGTGACGTTGCTGCAAGACAGGTGTAATCGAGCTAGTTAGTAGAATGCTTTGGGGATGCTCCTGAAAATTTTTCACAAATGTACCATCCGATTCTGGTAACTGAGTGTGATCTGGTAAAGAAGTAGGCAGTTCTTCTATCGATCTAGCTATTTCGGTCATGCTGACCTCCTGCTAAGAGAAAATTGGTAATTGGTGAATATCATCACCAATTACCATGATAACTTCTGCAATTAAGCTTTTGGCTTATAAGTCGATCGCACTTGCAATTCCTTCAACTGTTTCTCATCCACACCAGATGGCGCACCTGTGAGCAAACACCGCGCTTGTTGCGTCTTCGGAAATGCCATTACATCCCGAATCGATTCCTCACCAGCTAACAGCATCACCCATCGATCTAAACCGTAGGCAATCCCACCATGCGGCGGCGTACCATATTCAAATGCCTCTAATAAAAAGCCAAATTTATTCCGCGCTTCTTCTTGAGACAAACCGATAGTTTCAAACACTTGTTCCTGAACTTCGCGCTGATAAATCCGCCGACTGCCACCGCCAAGTTCTACACCGTTAAATACCAAGTCGTAAGCTTGCGCTCTAGCTGTTTTGAGGTCGTGCAAATCGTCGGGATGAGGTGCGGTGAATGGGTGATGCAGCGCTTCTAAACGCTTTTCTTCGGCATTCCATTCAAACATGGGGAAATCTGTTACCCAAAGCAAGTTAATTTTGTTTTGGTCAATCAATCCCAATTGTTGTGCAATTACTTGGCGCAATCTATCGAGGGTTTTATTGACAACTGGTATCGCATCGGCTGCAAATAACAACAGATGTCCGGGTTTGGCACCAGTACGAGTCAGTAATTCCTGCTTTTGTGCTTCCGTCAGGTTATCTTTAATCGCGCCAATTGTATCGATTTCGCCATGATCGCGCACGCGGATATAAGCCAAACCTTTTGCACCAGCTTCGGCGGCTTCTTTAAATAAGTCGCCACCCGGTTTGATCCGCACGTTGGAAATCGCATCATTGCCGCCGGGAATGGGTAATACTTTAACTATGCCTCCAGATGCAACAGCACCTGAAAACACTTTGAATCCAGAATCTTTAAACAGATCGGAAACATTCACCAATTCTAAGTCGTAGCGCGTGTCGGGTTTATCGCATCCGTAACGTTCCATCGCTTCGGCGTAAGTCAGACGCGGGAAAGGTCGAGGTAACTCAATTCCTTTCACTTTTTGGAAGACATGACAAACTAATTCTTCATTGAGATTGAGGATTTCTTCAACAGACATGAAACTCATTTCCATATCTAATTGAGTGAATTCTGGTTGTCTGTCGGCGCGTAAGTCTTCATCCCGGAAACAACGGGCAATCTGATAGTAGCGATCGAATCCAGAAACCATCAATAACTGCTTGAATAATTGCGGCGATTGTGGTAATGCAAACCATTCACCGGGATTGACGCGGCTGGGGACGAGATAATCCCGTGCGCCTTCTGGTGTGGCGCGAGTGAGGATGGGAGTTTCAATTTCGATGAAGTTTTTCTCGTCTTCTAGGAAGCGACGGATTGCTTTGACGACGTTGTGGCGGAGTTGCAGATTTGCGGTCATGCGATCGCGTCGCAAATCCAAATATCGATATTTCAGTCGCAACTCTTCCCGTACCGTCTCCATTTCTGTGGTGGAAACTTGGAAAGGTAATTGCTTGTGTACCTGATTGAGCAATTCAATCTCCAAAGCGTAAATTTCAATCTCGCCAGTAGGCAATTTGGGATTGAGAGATTCTTGTGGGCGTGGTGTTACTCGACCGACGATTTTGACTACATATTCATTACGTAGTTTGTCAGCTTGTTCGTAGGAGCTTGGGGTGCGCTGAGGGTCGCTGACAATTTGGACAATGCCGGTGCGATCGCGCAAATCCAAGAAAATCACGCCCCCGTGATCGCGGCGACGGTCTACCCAACCGCAAAGGGTGACAGTCTCTCCCACATGGGAGCTTCGGATTTGGCCGCAATAATGGGTTCGCATAGCTGTTAATTCAGAATTCTGGCACAAAGTATGGACGATCGAAAGATGCTGTCTAAAAGTCTAAGAGCCTGGATCGAGGTGAGTCCTCAAGTCTCCCGACAAATTAGAAAACTTCCCCATTATGCAGCATTAAGTACCCTTACTTGACATCCTCCCACCACTAATTCGGAGTAACGAATATAGTGGCGGGAGTATGTCAATTGTTATCGGACTTTGAGATATAAGCCATCAAAGCGTTCCAGGCAGATTTAGCAGCATCTGCCAAACGCACACCAATAGATTCCATTTCGCTAACAATTACCTGCCAGTTCTTTTCAGCTTGCTTCTGAATTTCCTGAACTGCTTGCTCAATTCGCTCCTTTTCGATCGACTGATTTTGTTCGACGGCTTCTCTTGCTTGACGCACAGCCTTGAGATAATTTTCGCGGGTAACGTCGCCAGCAGATTGAATCTGTGCTTGAGCGCGAGTTTTAATCGCATCAATTAGCAGCCAATTTCTCTCAGCTTCTTGCTGAACTAGGCGAACTGCTTCGTCAATTCTCTCCTTGGCGATCGCCTGATTTTCTGCAAGCGATTCCTGTGTTTGACGCACAGCATTCATGTAAGCTTCCTGAGTAAGTTCACCAGCCGCCTGGATTTCTAATTGCACCCGCTTTTTAATGGCTTCAAATAAGGCTGCCGTTTCGTTAATTACCTCTTCAGTAGCGTTGGGCATTTCCTTTTTTACCAGGTCTGTTGTTTCGGGATTGACTTGTACAATCTCAGTTGTCTCGGATTTAACTTCTACAATTGCCGATTCTGTATTCACAGTGGGTTCGGTCATTTTTTTCTCCTAATTTGTTGTGAGTTGTGAGTTGTCAGTTGTCAGTTGTCAGTTGTTAGTTGTGAGTTGTGAGTTGTGAGTTGTCAGTTGTCAGTTGTCAGTTGTCAGTTGTTAGTTATCAGTGCAACAGCCTGACGGGGCGACAACTATAGCTCAAAGGTAGACTGGATAAGCATTTTGGCGCGATGACCTCGTTGATAATAAGGTAATTTATGAGGACTTAAAGACATTAATTTAGCAGTTTGTTCACTAAATAAATCTAGAGATTCCA
>NZ_JBHFNU010000013.1:0-63871 GCF_041929145.1 Aerosakkonema sp. BLCC-F183
TGGAATCTCTAGATTTATTTAGTGAACAAACTGCTAAATTAATGTCTTTAAGTCCTCATAAATTACCTTATTATCAACGAGGTCATCGCGCCGAAATGCTTATCCAGTCTACCTTTGAGCTATAGTTGTCGCCCCGTCAGACTTTATCAACAGTGCTATCCCGCTCCCGATCCGCAAATTCAAGCTTTCATTGCAGAAAACGATCTCGATTTTTTGAGCGAAGATTTACCCAAAATTTTGTCTTCCATGAGATTTGGCTCAGAACGCATTCGGCAAATTGTTTTGACGTTGCGAAACTTCTCGCGAGTTGACGAAGCGGAAATGAAACAGGTCAATATTCATGAAGGTATCGATAGCACGTTAATAATTTTGCAAAATCGTCTCAAAGCTAGACCCGATCGACCAGCTATAGAAATTATCAAAGATTATGGAGATCTGCCTTTTGTAGAATGTTATGCCGGACAACTAAATCAGGTATTTATGAACTTGTTGACGAATGCCATTGATGCACTTCAGGAACAGAGGAAAGAAACCCCTGTTCCATATCTCTCGCCTTGTATCTGGATTAGTACGTCCGTTCTGAATCGGGATTGGGTGCGGATTGGGATAAAAGATAATGGGCCTGGTATGAACAACAGCATAAAAGCGCAAATATTTTACCCATTTTTTACTACTAAAGAGCCAGGTAAAGGTACTGGTTTGGGATTAGCTATCAGTTATCAAATTATTGTAGAAAAACACGGCGGCAAAATCCAGTGTTTATCTAAGCCGGGAGAGGGAGCGGAGTTTTTAATTGATATTCCTGTGCGGCAGAGCGATCGCGTACAATTAAAAGCAAGTTAATTGGGCTAGGGAAAGTCAAAAGTCAAAAGTCAAAAGTCAAAAGTCAAAAGTCAAAATTATGAATTTCTTCCTATTCCCTAACCCCGACGCCCTCACCCTTAATTAGAGGGTTTTTGCTCTGGTTGACTTTGACTTTGAGCCAGAGTAGCTTGAATTCTGGGGGTTTCTAAAAGTTTTTGCGTATCTTTAATTAGACGTTCTCCCCAAAGATTTTCTTTCAAAAACTCTACATCCCCATAGCGATCGTCCGTTTTCAGAGCTGCTTCTCCCATTGCCAAACCTTGTTCGCGATCGCCTTTAGCATAAAGCGCGACAGCTATAGCCAGTCTGGGTTCTGCCGCTTCTTTTTCAATAGCCAGCGCTGCTTCCCACTGTTTAATCGCTCCTTGCACATCGCCCTGTTCGTATTTAATCAATCCGATGTTGTTAATTGCAGGCCAGAATTTGGCATCAGATGAGACTGCTTTTTGATACTGGGCGATCGCATCGGGAAACTTCTTTAAGCGATAATAAGAGTTGCCTAAGTCGAATAAAGCTTCTGCTGAGTCAGGTTTGAGCTTCAAACCTTCTTGCAGGGAAGCGATCGCGTCTTGGTACTTCTCTTGTTGAAAATAAGCCGACCCCATCGCGAACAAAATTGATGGTTCGTCAGGTTTGAGAGACCTTGCCTGTCGTAAGGCGTCAATTCCTTTGTCCGCCTGATCTGTTTGCAAATACAAGCCGCCTAAGAGGAACCAAGCTTGATAATTTTTGGGAGCTAGCTGCGTTGCCAGTCTTGCTCGCGACAAAGCTACTTCGTATTGTTGGAATTGTGCTAATTGTGCAGCTTCTTGTGCTAGACTGATGCCCTGCTGCTCCAGCTGAGCCGAATCGAGTTGCAGCGTGTGGGGTACGAGTGCCTGTCCAGAAACTGGGCCAGCCACACTCCACATACCAAATATAAGCAGAAAATAAAACCAGGGTTTACGATTGCTAGGCACAGTACAGCCTCTAAGTCAGAAGATATCTTTAACTCACTTCAACCATACTGCATTCCATTCTGACGGACAAGTTTGTGTTCTCCCCAGACAAATTAGTTCCTGTTGAGTCCCGACCGGGCATTATTCTTGATGAATTTAACAGTTATAACAACCGAGAGCGATGGCGTCGATGGATACCCGACTGGGTGATGTCTTTACGGCACTTTAACGGTTAACATTAAGAAACATGAAGAATTAAGCGTACCTCTACGCAAATTTATTCACACTTACGCAAATATTTCGTCATTAAAGACTAGACGGCTTCTCCCAAACAGGCGACCCCCACGGCGACAGGCAGATCTTTACCCAAGAGTTGTATATGGAAATTCCCTTGATTGGCAAAAAAGTCGATCGGCGGACTCCCTGGATGATAGGGTTAATAGCCGCGACGCTTTTGACTGCCTCTGGTGGGGCTTACTTATTCCTCAATCGAGCTACACCAAAAAACTCTGATATTACGGCACTTACCGTACCTGTAGAATCAAAAAACTTGACGCTCCGAATCACCGCCAGCGGTACAGTAGTGCCATTTCAAACCGTTAACCTCAGTCCCAAAGCGACGGGTCGTGTGGCCGAGCTACTTGTCGAACAGGGAGATAAGGTAAAGCAAGGGCAGATTGTCGCTCGGATGGATGATGCAGATATTGTCGCGCAGATCGTACAGGCCAAAGCAAGATGGGAACAGGCGAAAGCTAGCTTAGCGAAAGCGCGTGCGGGAAATCGTCCAGAAGAAATTGCCCAAGCCAAAGCACGTTTGGCCCAAGCTCAAGCACAGTTAGCAGCTGCCCGTGCGGGGGCGCGTCCGGAAGAAATCGCCCAAGCTCGATCGCGTCTGGCCCAAGTCGAAGCGCAGTTAGCAGCTGCCCGTGCGGGGGCGCGTCCGGAAGAAATTGCCCAAGCTCGATCGCGTTTGGCCCAAGCCGAAGCGCAGTTAGCAGCTGCCCGTGCGGGGGCGCGTCCGGAAGAAATCGCCCAAGCTCGATCGCGTCTTTTGCAAGCCCAAGCTCAGCTAACGTCGGTACAAACAGCCAATCCCCAACAAATTGCCGCCGCCAAAGCGCAGGTAGAATCAGCGCAAGCACGGGTAGACTTAGCAAAGGAACGAGTCAATCGCTATCAAAATCTGCAACAGCAGGGCGCAATTACTCGCGATCGCTTTGACGAAGTGCTGACCGACTACCGCACGGCTACAGCTAGTGTGGAAGAAGCTCAACGCCGTTTGGCACAAGTTCAAAATGGCACTTCTCCAGCCGAAATTGCCCAGCGACAAGCGGCTGTTGCAGAAGCTCGACAGGCTTTAGAACTTCTCCAAAATGGCACCCGTCGCGAGGAAATTGCCCAGCGACAAGCGGCTGTTGCAGAAGCGCGAAAAGCATTAGAACTGTTGCAAAATGGCACTCGTCTCGAAGATATTGCTCAACGAGAAGCAGCTGTTGCAGAAGCGCGAAAAGCATTAGAACTGTTGCAAAATGGTACTCGTCTGGAAGATATTGCTCAGCGAGAAGCAGCTGTTGCAGAAGCGCGACAAGCATTAGAACTGTTGCAGAATGGCTCGCGTCCGGAAGATATTGCCCAAGCGGAAGCATCTGTTAAAGAAGCTCAGGGTCGATTGCAGCAGGTGCAAGTCCAGCTGGAAGATACGATCGTCCGCGCACCGTTTGATGGCACGATTACTCAGAAATATGCCAACGTTGGCGCTTTTGTCGCACCGGCAACATCTGGCTCCAGTACAGCTTCGGCGACTTCAACCTCGATTGTAGCGATCGCTAGAGGTTTGGAAATTTTAGCGAAAGTCCCGGAAGTAGATATCGGACAAATTAAACAGGGACAGTCGGTGGAAGTTGTGGCAGATGCTTATCCGGATAAGGTTTTCAAAGGTCGCGTGCGTCTAATTGCCCCGGAAGCTGTGATCGATCAAAATGTGACATCTTTCCAAATACGGGTAGCTCTCGATACTGGCCTTGAAGAATTGCGTTCTGGTATGAACGTCGATCTGACGTTCTTGGGCAACGAAGTGAAAAACGCCCTCATGGTGCCAACGGTCGCAATTGTTACCGAGAACGGACAGACTGGGGTGAAAGTACCCGGTACTGAGAAGAAATGCGAGTTTCGCGCCGTTACAATTGGGTCAAGCCAGGAAGACCAAACTCAGATTCTGGAAGGATTGAAGGAGGGCGATCGCATTTTCGTCGATTTGCCGAAAGAATGCCGACCGAGACCGCAGGCGTGAGCGGGGGAGTGGGGGAGTGGGGGAGTGGGGGAGTGGGGGAGAATGATCTATATACAATTCAAAATCCAAAATTCAAAATTCAAAATTCAAAATCTAAAATCCAAAATCCAAAATCCAAAATCGAACAATGGATATTTTAGAAAGCATTAAAATGGCTACCACGACATTGGTAGCAAACAAATTGCGAAGCAGTCTCACCATGTTAGGCATTATCATCGGTAACGCTTCAGTAATTGCAATGGTGGGCATTGGACAGGGGGCCCAAAAGTTAGCATCAGAGCAATTTGAATCACTCGGCCCTAACGTTTTGTTTATCATTCCCGGCAATCAGGACGCGCAAAGAAACCGCGATGTTCCGAAGACGTTGGTACTGGAAGATGCAGAAGCGATCGCACGTCAAGTTCCTTCCGTCAAAGGTGTTGCTGCTCAAATTCAAAGTAGACAAGCTGTTACTTATAGCAACAAAAATACCAATACTCAAATTCTGGGGGTGACGCCAGAATTTCTGCCAGTACGCAGCTTTAATGTTGCGAAAGGGCGGTTTTTTACTCAGCAAGATGTCAAGGCAAATACGCAAGTAGCTGTTTTGGGGCCAGATGTAGTTAAAAAACTGTTTGGCAATAAAGATCCGATCGGCCAAAGAATCAGGATCAAAAATATTAGCTTTCAAGTTATTGGCGTGATGGAACCGAAAGGTTCTTTCTTGGGAAGCAATCAAGATGACACTGTTTATACCCCTGTCACCACACTCGCTAACCGCATTATAGGGCGCACTTCTCCCTATGGCTTGGAAATATCGTTTATCTCGGTTTCTGCTAAAGATTCCAATAGCATTGGTGCAGCGCAATTTCAAATTTCCAATCTGTTGCGATTGCGCCACAAAATAACTACTGAAGATGATTTTACTGTCCGAACTCAAAAAGATGTGCTGACAATTGTCGGGACTATTACTGGTGCGCTGACCCTGATGCTGGCTGCGATCGCAGCTATATCGCTGTTTGTGGGTGGGATTGGCGTTATGAATATTATGCTGGTTTCTGTAACAGAACGCACTCACGAGATTGGACTGCGGAAAGCGATCGGCGCTACTCAGCAAGATATCCTGATTCAGTTTATGATTGAGGCAATCATTTTGTCAGCAGCTGGTGGGATAGTTGGTACTGTTATTGGCGTCAGCGGTATCATGTTAATTGGTGCTGTAACCCCTTTGAAAGCTGGGATTTCACCTGTGGCGATCGCAATAGCTGTAGGCGTTTCTGGTAGTATCGGTTTGTTCTTTGGTGTTGTACCCGCACGACGCGCCGCTAAACTAGATCCAATTGTCGCTTTGAGAAGCGCTTAATCAATTAAAAATGCAACAAATCCAAACTCAAAATCAAGAATTGAATACGGAATTTAAACCTGTAATTATTCGTCTGGAAAACATTACTAAGGTTTACGGTATAGGCGAAACTACAGTACACGCGATCCGAGATGCCAGTTTAATTGTAGAGCAAGGTGAATATTGCTCTATTATGGGAGCATCCGGATCGGGGAAATCTTCAGTTATGAATATTATCGGCTGTCTCGATCGTCCTACTTCCGGTCACTATTATTTGGATAAGGTAGATGTGTCGCAATTGGGAGATGCTGAATTAGCAAAGATTCGCAATCTTAAGTTGGGGTTTGTGTTCCAACAATTCCATCTGTTAGCGCAATTGACTGCGGTAGAAAATGTGATGTTGCCGATGGTTTACGCGGGTGTGAAAGCTGGGGAAAGACGCGATCGCGCTGTGGAAGCGCTGACAAAAGTAGGCTTGGCAAATAGATTGAACAATAAGCCGAATCAACTTTCTGGAGGACAGCAACAACGGGTGGCGATCGCACGCGCCATTGTCAATCGTCCGGTTTTATTATTAGCAGATGAACCGACGGGTGCTTTGGATTCCAAAACCACCCAGGAAGTGATGGATATTTTTACGGAATTGAATGAAAGCGGCATTACCATTGTGATGGTGACGCACGAACCTGATGTAGCGCGTCAAACTCGTCGGATTGTTTGGTTTCGCGACGGACAGGTGCTGCATTCTCATCTGAAGCCAGATGAAATTGGCCATGTGGCAATATAACCAAGATACTTGCCGATGGTTATAGTTTGACTCAGGGCTTGGCGTATAGTCAGCGGCAGCAGGTATCATTAAAGCCCAGCGCTAGCAGCATTCATCAGTGTGCTACGCCACCCTTGTTCGATCGCTTCTGCCACGATTACACCAGAAGCCTCTAGATAAAGCTTACTCAAACTTCACACTATACTTCACACTTTTGGTGTATGGTAGATCCAAGGAAGATTAGATAGTATTCCCAGAGTAGGGGTACTTACAGCTTCCATGAAAAGAAAAAGGATGGAAAGCATTGGTTAACACGAACCCACTCATCGCACAGCCACCTAGAGAGGTTCCTTTAAAGGAAGCACCTCTCATTCGTGTGCTTGCACAAGTGCGCTTCCCACCTATTCTCTCGATTCAGGACAGCAGCTTTGTTGCTCCCTTTCAGGAAGCGATTCGAGAAAATTATCCTATTCTAGATCCGGAGCAGACTCGTGGTTTTATCTTGGGTTCTCAAGGGGTAGAGCAGACCGAACTGACTACGATTTGGAGGTTTAGGGCTGCTGACGGTAACTGGCGGGTATCGCTAGCACCTGACTTCGTGGCGCTTGAGACAATTTCGTATTTAAGTCGGAGCGATTTCCTAAAACGACTGGAGAATGTACTCATAGCGCTTGATGTACATATCAAACCTCAAATCGTTCAAAGATATGGCTTGCGATATATCGATCGACTTACAGGTTCGGACACAAAAGATATCCCGAAGCTAGTGCGATCGGAGATTGCTGGTATTGTCGCAACAGAGTTGGGGAACTACCTACACCAAACGATCGCAGAGTCTCTATTTAACTTACCAAAGGAAGAGGGTCAGTTGATCGCACGGTGGGGGCTTCTACCTGCTGATACAACTATCGATATAGCAACAATTGAGGCAATTGCTGAGCCTAGTTGGGTACTAGATCTGGATATGTCCATCTCGAAACAGCAAGAATTCAGTACTGAAGCGCTTATGAGTGAAATGGAGCGGTTTGCCGAGCGAATCTATACTTTCTTCCGATGGGCGGTAACTGACGATTTTTTACGGCGCTTTGGAGGTGAGCCATGAATAGTCTGTTAACCAAAAGGCAATATTTGGGGAGTCATCGACCTATTACGGTTCCAGTTTTTCCGGCTCCTTCTGAAACAACCACTACTGAACCAATTTCTGATTGGGATTTGTTGATTGTTTCGGAGCGAACAACAAGCGGTCTTTCTTTGTCTCCCCAACCAACAGCTTCTACAGAAGCAACTCGAACCGCTCTCAACGAACTCAGAAAACTAAGTGGGTTAACATGGGAGCAACTTGCTAGGCTCTTCAATGTCTCACGAAGAAGTCTCCACTTTTGGGCAAGTGGTCAGCCACTTTCTCGTTTTAACGAAGAGAGTCTCAATCGACTGTTGGGTACTATCCGATATATCAACCGAGGTAGTGCAAGTATCAACCGCAGTATTTTACTGAGTCCTAGCAGTGACGGTAAAATACCCCTCGATCTACTGGTGGCTGGTCGGCATGAGGAGGTGAAACAGCTTATAGGTTCTGGTAATGCACCTCAAAGACCACAGCTTCAACCTCTCTCTCCAGATGCAATTGCATCGCGTATACCCCAGAAGCCAGAAGAGTTGGTTGATGCGCTTCACGATCCCATTCACCGCGAAGTCGGAAGGTCGCGAGCTGTCCGAGCGGTAAGAAGCCGCAAACCTGAAAACAAGTAATGAAGGAAGAATTAGTTCGGGAAGTAGATGCTGTTCTCAAAGAGTGGTGTCAGGGTGATTTTGTACTTGGCGAGCAAGGGTTTGTTTATCGCATCGATCCTCAGCGACCTCTGACAGAGGCATCGCTAGATGCTGTAGCGGAAGCGAGCAATCTCGATCTTGTCGAGATCGAGGTCAGAGGCTTTGTTGTGGTTACGCAAACGTGCGATATTGTGCGCCCCTGTTCTTCTCGTCCGTTTGTAGAAGTGGTTCCTCTTGTGGAAGTTGATGAACAAGATTTGCACGAGATTCAACGAAGCAGACGACCTCAGTACGCATTTATTCCAGGGGCAGCAAAACATGGCCTTGTTGCCGATCTCGATCGTGTAATGACGCTGGAAAAGTCTGTCGTTGCTCTCTGGAAGCGTCAATCTGGATGCCAAAGCGATCGAGAAGTCAGAACACTCGGTCAAGCACTTGCACGAAAACGGGTTCGTTTTGCTTTTCCTGATGACTTCACGCAATGTGCTGGAAAGCTCCAAAGTCGATTTCGAGAAAAACATCACAAGTCAAGCTCTGAGGGAGAGGCACTTCGATCTCTACGTGAAATTAGAGTACGAGCAACACCTTCTTGGAATGACTCTGAGATCCAACTGATGTTTTGGTTTATTAGGCATGAAGAACAAGTTCAGTTTCAGGGAACGGAATGGGATAAACTACTTCAACAGTGGTTGAAACTAATTCCTGAGTCAGGGCGCTTTAAATCTGTTGAAGGTCAAGTGGTTACTCTAGAGGATATTACAGCGAAAGACTATGTTGAAAGCGATCCTCTCGATCTCGAGCACCTATCTGGGTAAAGGTCTCTCGCCTCATTACTTCTCATCTATAGCTTCCACTCCATCCCACCCCTCCGGTACTCCATATAGTCGATGATGTTCGCATCGTTTTATATAAACGCTCGCCGCTTTATCTTGGGGATTGACTTGTAAAACTTCCTGAAATATTTGTTGCGCTTCTTCAAATTGTTTTTGGTAGTACAGAAATACCGCTACTTCAAAACGCGCCTGAGTTTGACTCTTTAATCGCTTTTGTTCTGGCTCATCTCCCTCATACACTTCAAACACGGCGACGGCTGATTTTTTCCCTTTTACTGTCACACGATCCAAAAATCGGAAGTGTTGTTCTTGATAATAATCCAGACAACAAAGGGTTTTATGACTGATTAAAATACCCGCTCCGTAAAGCTTGGTCAATCCTTCCAAACGAGAAGCTAAATTAACCGCATCGGCAATTACTGTGGTTTCCATTCTTTCTGATTCGCCAATCGTTCCTAACATTAAATTGCCTGTGTGCAAACCAATGCCGATCGCAATCGGTGGGTAACCCATTTTTTGCCGATCTTGGTTGTAAGTTTCTACTTCTTTTTGCATGGCGATCGCAGCTTGCACCGCATCATTGGCAGATTCAGGAAATAATGCCATAATTGCATCGCCAATATATTTATCGATAAAGCCGTTATGCTGGCGAATCGCCGGACTGACTCGACTTAAATAAGAGTTGATGAAATTAAACGTCTCTTGCGGCGTCATCGCTTCCGATAAAGTTGTGAAGGAGCGAATATCAGAAAACATTACCGTCATTTGTTGCTGTACTTGGTCGCCCAATCTAACATCAATAATACTTTCTTTCTCCAAAAATTTCAGAAAATTGCGCGGCACAAATCGCCCGTAAGCTGAAGTCAACTTGGCGAGAGAAATATGGGTTTTGATGCGAGCTAACATTTCTTTTTTTTGAATCGGCTTCGATAAATAATCATTGGCTCCCGATTCAAATCCTTCTACGATATCTGTGACTTGATTTTTCGCAGTGAGCATAACAATGGGAAGTTCGTAGGCGGGAAAGCGATCGCGTATTTTTTGCGCCACTTCATAACCCGTCATCCGTGGCATCATCACATCTAGTAAAATCAAGTCAGGAATAAAACCATCTTCCATTACCGCCAAAGCTTCTTGTCCGTTACTTGCTTCCGTAATCGCGTAATTGTACAGAGAAAGATTGTTGATTAGTACCTGGCGATTAATCGGTTCGTCATCGACGATCAAAACTTTGAACTGTTTTTGAGTATTAATCGTCGCTTCTAAATGTTGACTGAGTATTGAGGTTGTTAACTCTATATTTTGGTTGTCTTTGATAGCAATAACAGGTCTTGAAATTTCCACTTTACCGATGGAGGAGATGGGTAAAGTAAATGTAAATTGCGAACCTTCTCCCACTTTAGACTTAACGCTAAGTTCACCTCCATGCAATTGCACCAATTTTTTCGTGACTGCCAATCCCAGTCCCGTTCCGCCATAATCTCTCGCCGTAGAACCTTCTGCTTGTTCAAATGATTCAAATATCCGGTCAAATTTCTCTTCAGGAATGCCAATCCCGGTATCGGAAACGGTAATTTGAATTTTGCATTTGGCATTTGGGATTTGGGATCGGTCAGCGCTGGCTAATACCTTTTCAAAAGGCACCAATTCTGCTAGGACTTCCACTGTGCCAGCAGGTGTGAATTTAATCGCATTGCCGACAAGATTATGCAAAATTTGTTGCAAGCGATTTTCGTCAGCTTCTGCGGGGGGAAAGTCAGCCGGAATAGAATTGATCAATTTCAAATTTTTGTGAGCAACTAGCGGCTGACTGAGGGTAAGAATCACATTGGTAATCGATCGCAAGTCTACAGGTTTGAGTTGCAGTTCGATATTCTTGTGTCTGAGTTTGGAGAAGTCGAGAATGTCATTGATTAAATTGGACAGACGGCGACCGCTCGATACAATTAAATTCAGGTTGGCTTGTGTAGTTTGTGGGAGTTCTCCAGTTGCACCATCAATCAGAGATTCGGCGATCCCGATAATGCCGTTGAGGGGAGTGCGAAGTTCGTGGGATGTGTTGGCAAGGAATTCGTTTTTGAGTTGGTCGAGATGTTTTAAGTCTTCATTTTGCTTTTCTAGAGCGGCAAAGTAATCTTGGAGTTGCTTTGCCATGCTATTAAATGAATTTGTCAGCTTTTCAATTTCGATGATATTGCTAGGTTCGATGTGCTGTTCTAACTTACCTGCGGCAATTTCTTCCGAGGCAACAGAGACTTTTAACATTGGGCGGGTAATCCACCGTGCGGTGAGAATGCCAACAATAATTGCCAACAACAATGCTAGGCTACATAACAAAAGGGTATGTCGGGTATTGGCATAAATTTGCGCCATAAAGTCGGATTCGGGGATAACTACGACAGCTAGCCAATCGATACCTCGTCCATCCCGAATTGGCATGACCTCAACGTAGTGCCATGAATTTTCGATCTTAAACTTGAGGTTTTGACTGCCATCTATCGCTGCGAAGTCACCAAAATGTTCTTTTAAATAGCGAGTAGTAGAACTTACTATCTCATTTTGACTGTTATCTGCGGGAATGCGATCGATCTCCCGGTCTTTCCCTTCACCTTTGATAATGAACGGCTGGCTAATAGTTGAGCTAGCAATTAGTTCGCCCGATCGCTCGATAATAAAACTCTGCCCGTTTGGACTGATATTTAGACTTTTGAGGAAATCTGTAATTTGTCTCAAACTGAGGTTGATTGATAAAACTCCCAGAAGCTTATTATTAGAGTCGTAAATAGGGCGAACAGGAGAAACTACCAGAGAAGTATTTTCGCGAGAAAAGGAAGAAAAGATCGGACTCCAAGTGGCTTTGCCAGCAAGTTTTGCCGCTTCATACCAAGGGCGGGTGCGGGGGTCGTACTCCGCCGACTTCAATAGTTTTTGTTTCCCGCCAAATTCGTCTAACAAATAAATCTCCCGAATCGGTGCAGTAGCAGTTGTCCGCAGTCTGAGTTCGGCGCTACCATCTTCCATGCGTTCGACGCCGACAAACTCGCCTCGATCGTTCCCAAAGTAAATATAACTTTCCAGTTTTTCCTTTTGCACCACCTGCCAGAAATAGCGCCGCAATCCAGGAAAGTTATCTAGCTGTAAATTACGACTCTGCACGCCGGCTTCAATGAGTACGAGAACGTTATAAGATTTATCGAGATAGTCCGAAACGTGCTGATTGATGCGGACACCAATTTCTTTATTTAACTGAGTTGCCAGGTCATCGATCGCTCGCTGTCCGTTGCGGAAGGAGAGGTAGCCGACTAAGCCTACAGCAGCAACGATTTGCAAGAAAAAGGGAACCACCAGCATCGTTCGCAGACGAACTTTTCCGGAGATGTTGTATAAAGCGCCTTTTAATATGAGCATCGCGAAGCAGTTGGTTTACTTAAGGATGATTTAGATAGATAGTTGCACACCTGGTAATTAGTCGAAGTTCGGAATAAGGATGAGATCGAGATAGCCGAATATTACTTAAAATCCAAATCTGCCACACCTTCCCATCCTTCGGGAACGCCATATAGTTGATAGTGCTGACAGCGTTTCACATAAAGCATCGCCGCCTTATCTTCTGGGTTGATAGCTAATATTTCTGTAAATATTTGTTGTGCTGTATCAATATGTTGCTCATTATAAGCTATCGTCGCTTGCTCGAACATTGTCCGCGTCTGCATTTTTAACTGATTGGATAAGCTCAGGGATTCATCATAGATTTCATAAATCGCGACAGGTTCTTTTTTCCCTTTCACCCGCACGCGATCGAGAAATCTATCTTGATAATTTTTAAATCGATCCGCACCGGATATAGTATATTCGCTCACCAATATTCCGGCTCCATAATGCTTAGTTAATCCTTCCAAGCGAGAAGCTAAATTAACTGCATCGGCAATCACTGTTGTTTCCATTCTTTCTGATTCGCCTATCGTTCCCAACATTAAATTTCCCGTGTGCAAACCAATCCCGATCGAGATCGGAACATAACCTTGTTCTTGTCGATGTTTGTTATATAGTGCGACTTGTTTCTGCATCATCAGAGATGCTTGCACCGCATCCGAGGCTGAGTTAGCAAACAACGCCATAATCGCATCGCCAATATATTTATCAATAAAGCCATTGTGCTGGCGAATAATTGGACTCACTTCGCTTAAATAGGAATTGATAAAATTAAAAGTCTCTGGTGGTGTCATCGCTTCTGACAAAGTTGTAAAGGAACGAATGTCAGAGAACAAAATAGTCATTTCTTGCTGGACTTGATCGCCTATCTCAACATCAATAATGCTTTCTTTTTCTAAAAATTTCAAAAAATTACGCGGCACAAATCGCCCATAAGCTAAAGTCAGTTTTGCCAGAGAAATATGGGTTCTAATCCGAGCTAGCATTTCCTGCTTTTGAACCGGCTTGGACAGGTAATCATTGGCTCCCGATTCAAATCCCTCCACGATATCTGTGACTTGATTTTTGGCGGTGAGCATCACAATGGGGAGTTCGGAAGCAGGAAAGCGATCGCGAATTTTTTGGGCTACTTCATAACCTGTCATGCGCGGCATCATCACATCGAGTAAAATTAAGTCCGGGATAAAGCCTTTTTCCATAATTTCCAAAGCTTCTTGTCCGTTACTCGCTTCTGTAAGCGTGTAATTGTACAAAGATAGATTGTTAACCAATACCTGACGATTTACGGGTTCATCATCAACTATTAAAACTTTAAATTGTTTGTTGTTGGGTGAGCCAGAAGTAGTGTTTTGAATTGATATTAGAGTAGCTAATTCAGAAGTCTCGCTGTCTCGAATTGCACTAATTGCTTGAGTCGATCGATCTTGGTTCTGCGAGATGGCCAAGGTAAAGGTAAATTGCGAACCTTCTCCTAACTTAGACTGCACCCTAATTTCACCGCCGTGTAATTCTACCAGTTCTTTCGTCACGGCTAATCCCAGTCCCGTACCGCCATATTCTCTAGCCGTAGATCCTTCAGCTTGTTCAAAAGATTCAAAGATGCGATCGAGTTTATCTTCTGCGATACCAATTCCTGTATCAGCAACGGTAATTGCTAATAGTTGATTTTTGATTGTTAATGGCTCATAGCTATTAACTATTTTGGCGGATATTTCTACCTTACCATGATGTGTGAATTTGATGGCGTTACCGATGATATTGTGGAGAATTTGTTGGAGGCGATTTTCATCTGCTTCTGCGCTGGGGAAGTCTTCAGGAACCGCGTTTAGAAGTTCCAAATTTTTGCTTTTCGCTAGGGGTTGACTGAGTGCGATCACCACATTGGTAATTGCTCTGATATCTACAGGTTTGAGTTGCAGTTCTAGGTTTTCGTATCTGAGTTTAGCAAAGTCGAGAATGTCATTAACTAAGCTGGACAAACGGCGACCGCTGGAGACAATTAAGTTGAGGTTAGCTTGGGTAGTTGGAGATATTTCTCCAGTTGCACCATCAATGATAGATTCAGCAATACCAATAATACCGTTGAGGGGAGTGCGAAGTTCGTGGGAGGTGTTGGCAAGGAATTCGTCTTTGAGTCTATCCAAACGTTGTAAGTCTGCATTTTTAGCTGACAAAGAGGCAAATGATTCTTTCAACTGGCGTGCCATTTGGTTAAAAGATTCAGCTAAAACTGCCAATTCCTCAATGCTTTTGACTTTGACAAAATTGTCTAATTCTCCATTGGCAAGGTTGGCATTAGCAGCTTGCTTCGCTAATGTGCGAGAAGCTTCGCTTAACTGGTAAATCGGTTGAGTAATCCAGCGTGAAGTGAAGATTCCCAGCACGGTAGATACTGCCAATGCACCCAAGCATAAAAAGATAGTATGGCGCGTGTTTTGGTGAATGCGCTCCATAAAATCTGCTTCGGGAACGACCACCACAATTAACCAGTCCAATCCTTGGTCGTCCCGTAAGGGTGTTACTTGTACAAACTGGCGTTGACCGTCAATAAAAAACTCAAGCTGTTCCGATCTCGCTTTGGCAACCTTGCCAAAGCGATTTTTTAAATGTTGTGCTGTAAGTCGAATTAATTGATTGCTACTATTGATTGCCAATTGTTGTTCCTCTTGACTGTCATTAGCAATATTAGAGGCGTTTTCATCAGCGGAGGAAGCTACTAGCAACCCAGAGCGATCGATCACAAAAATTTGTCCTGACTTACTGACTTTGATGCCTTTGAGAAATTCAGATATTTCTGAGAGAGTACGGTAAGTAAAAACTACTCCCAGCAATTTTTTAGTTTTGTCATAGACGGGTTCAGAGAGAGAAATAATTAGTTTTTTATTGACAAAGTGTGGAAAAACTGGGCTCCACACCGATTTGCCAGCTCGCTGTGCAGCTATATACCAGGGTCTATTTCGAGCATCATAATTTTTGACCGCACTGAGCAGTTTGGTTGGATTCCCTCCATTATCTAGGGCATAAGTACGAAAGTCGCCACTAACCTTGTCCGTTGTGTTCAGTAAAAAACCGTTTCCTACCCGTTCAACGGATGTGTTTAACCCCTGATTGCTACCAAAGCCACAAAGATTTACCGAAGGATAGAATATCTGCACCAACTCCCAGCACTGTTTTCTCTGGCTGTCAAAGTCCTCTATACTCCAATAACCGCTACGTATAGCCTTTATATTTATTTGATTCACTTTACGAGGTGCATCCAAATAATTAGCGATTTTCTGCTGAATGCGGACGCTTACTTCGTTGTGCAGTTGGCTTGCTAGGTCATTAACTGCTCTGTGTCCGTTGCGAAATGAGAGATACCCTGTCAGCCCAACTGCGCCGAATATTTGGATCGCAAAGGGTACAAGCAAGACTTGGCGCAGCGGGATTTTTTTGGGAATTTTGGAAACAATATATTTTAGAGGTTGCATTGATATTAGGGTAGTCGTTCCATTTATTAATGGATTACATTAGACCTCTCCACAAAAGAATCTCTCTCGGCAGGCTGGATGCCTACCCCACAAGAATTTTTGAAGATGTCTATTGAGAGCATCGGACTCAGACCAAGGTGTTTCGGTATCAGTTGCGGAATTAACCCTCTAGCCAGTGCAGCCACCAACTGATTGTGGAAGTCTGACCAATATTCTGGCCCTTCCAAGTAAGGGTTCATTCCAGGAAATGGGTTAGGCATAGGACTTATAGCTTAAGGATTCATCATTTTGTTGGGTTTTTTACTTCACTTTAACTAAAAAGTAAAGCTGGTTCCGATCGCATCTCTACTTCGATCGAATGATGCTAAATTTTAATCGATGTAGTATATGATGCAGTCTAACAAATAGTTGCTCCGCTACACGGTCGTAGAACAGACTCCTTTGCCCGATAAATAGCTCATTTCGCCTACATTGACAAGTTTTTGGCTCTTTTAACGGAAAGATCGCACAAATCGACCAGACCAACTGCGACAGCGCCCGATCGCAAACCTTTGAAAATACCCATTGCGTTTTTGCCGCAGCCTGGTTAGGATGTAAAGTCATAAGCATTAAATACGGTATTCCTAGCAATTAACCGTAGATTCTAAGGAGAACGTGGGATGGGTCTGTGGCAGGGTAGAAAAAAACCAGGGTTATCGGCAGTTGAGCCGGTGACTCGTCGAGCAGCTGAGTTATGGAGGTACACAGGAAATTGGTGCAAACAGCAGTTGAGAGGCAAGTTAAAGTTTAGTTCCCTAAAGGGCTTTGTGTCCTTATTCTTAGTTGGTGTGAGTATAAGTGCCGCGATCGCATCCTGCTCTCCTAACAATACCAGCCCCAGCGCCACATCGACAGGTGCAGCTAGCCCAGCTGCAAAATCTGGCGACATCGAACTGACCCTCGTTTCCTACGCAGTCACCCGCGCCGCCTACGAAAAAATAATTCCCCAGTTCGCAGCCAAGTGGAAACAGGAACACAATCAAAATGTGACCTTCAACCAAAGCTACGGCGGGTCTGGTTCGCAAGCGCGTGCGGTAATTGATGGTTTGGAAGCAGATGTAGTGGCGTTAGCTTTAGCGCTGGATACCAAAAAAGTCGAGCAAGCTGGATTGATCTTACCCGGATGGGAAAGCGAAGCTCCCAATAATGCGATCGTCACTAAATCCGTCGCCGCCTTAGTCACTCGCGATGGGAATCCCAAAGGAATTCAAACTTGGGCAGATTTAGCAAAAGATGGCGTCAAAGTGATTACCGCTAACCCCAAAACTTCCGGTGGCGCACGCTGGAATTTCTTGGGTTTGTGGGGTGCAGTAACGCGCACTGGAGGAGACGAAGCCAAAGCCGAAGAATTTGTCACCAAAGTTTACAAAAATGTACCCGTTCTACCCAGAGATGCTCGCGAAGCCAGCGATGCCTTTTTCAAACAAGCTCAAGGAGATGTCTTGATCAACTATGAAAACGAAGTGATTCTGGCTGGGTTAAATGGAGAAAAACTTCCTTACGTTGTACCGGATGTAAATATCTCGATCGACAATCCGGTTGCCGTTGTAGATAAAAACGTCGATAAACACGGCACCAGAGCAGTTGCAGAGGCATTTGTCCAGTTTTTGTACACCCCAGAAGCGCAACGAGAATTTACCAAAGTTGGCTTTCGACCCGTCGATTCCACAGTAGAACAAGAAGTAGCCAATCAATTTGCCAAAATCAAAACTCTCTTCACCGCACAAGATTTAGGTGGTTGGGATGAAATCCAGAAGAAGTTTTTTGATGATGGCGCAGTTTTTGACAAAATTCAGTCTGGCAAATAATGACTGAATTGGGGTGTAGCGTGGAGAGGAATCTCCGCCCCACTCCCCCCACCCTACTCAATGCTTGCTGAAAAAAGGAGCTGACCGTGACTGCCATCTTCGTCGGCTATCTAGCCATAAGTTACACATTTTCTGGCTTTTTTTGCTATTTAGCTTTTCTGAAGAATTCCAAAAAACAGGTTGAGCCAAAAGAATTGCAAAGCCAGCAAATGCCGTTAAAAAGCTTTGCGCTGACGCTATTGTGGCCTGTTTGGATGATTCGGGAAAGTCTGAGGGACAAAAGCAGGCTCGACGATCGCATTTATCTTTTAGAACCACAAAACCTCTGTCCCGAAGCGTGGTTTGAATTTGCCCCTCAAACAGATAGCAGTTGGCAGAACATCCCAAAGCATCCGTTGGAATCGGTTAGCTCGACACCGCAGCGAATTAAAATAGAGATTCCTCAAAATTATCAAGAAGAACCTGTAATTTCCCGCCTAACCTCCGAATATGGTCTAACATTCAATATTACAGAGGCAATCCTCGAAAAGAGTAACATAGGAAATGGGTTAGTCGCTCTTGAATTATATGGCACACCTCAACAAATTCAATCGGCTCTTGATTACCTTTGGCACCTAAATGTAAAAATTTTGGAAATTAATTGCTCATAGTTCAAAGTTATATTGTTTGGAAATAAACAATCAACAATAAACCGCGATCTGCAAGCAATTCGCAAGTGACAATTAACCGCAAAGAAAGACTTATGAGTGTATCTGTTCATCCCGCATCGACTCCAGCTTGGAAAAACTATCTGTATCAGGTAGGCAAACTTTCCTGGCCGTGGCGAATTACATTGGGTTATCTTAGCATAATGCTAATATTGCCCGTATCGGCGCTGATATTAAAAGCGAGTACAGAAAGTCCGATTAACTTTTGGAGAATTGCGACCGCTCCCGTAGCGCTGGCTACCTATGACGTTACTTTTGTGACATCCTTGATTGCAGCAGCAATTAATGGAATATTTGGCTTTTTAATTGCATGGGTTTTAGTCAGGTACGATTTCCCCTTAAAGCGATTTGTTGAAGCTGCGATCGACTTACCTTTTGCCTTACCGACTTCCGTGGCTGGTTTAACTTTAGCAACCGTGTACAGCGAAAACGGCTGGATCGGTTCTCTGCTAGCACCGTTGGGAATAAAAGTAGCCTTTACTCGCTTAGGAGTAGGTGTCGCAATGCTGTTTATTTCCTTGCCATTTATAGTCAGAACTTTGCAGCCGGTGATGCAACAAATGGAAAAGGAAATTGAAGAAGCATCCTGGTCTTTAGGTGCATCTCAATGGCAAACATTTTGGCGCGTTGTTTTACCCCCGTTGATGCCAGCACTTTTAACTGGTGTCGCCCTGGGATTTGCTCGTGCTGTTGGCGAATACGGTTCCGTTGTGATTGTAGCTTCCAACGTTCCATTTAAAGACTTAATCGCATCCGTGCTGATTATTCAAAGATTGGAACAATACGACTATTCTGGCGCAACAGTGATTGGTGTCGTTCTGTTGGGAATCTCACTGTTAATACTCTTAGCAATTAACCTTATACAAGCTTGGGGGCGACGTTATGAACTCTAATTTAGCAGGGCATTCTTTCCAGCCAAATTCCCAGGATTCCCCATCCTCTTCATCCAAAGAAGAACGCACCTGGGTAAAAGTAGTTCTGATTGTGGTAGCGATCGCCTACTTATCGTTAATCTTGTTTATTCCTGCCGTTAACGTCTTTGTACAAGCATTTAAACAAGGCGTCGGCCCTTTTTTAAACAACCTCACAGAACCTCACTTTCTCCACGCCGTAAACCTGACCCTATTAATTGCTCTGATTGTCGTGCCTGTAAACACGATATTTGGATTGTGTGCAGCTTGGGTAATTGCACGCAATCAATTTCGCGGTCGCACCTTTCTAATTAGTCTTTTAGACATACCATTTGCGGTATCCCCAGTTGTAGCTGGACTGATGATTGTTCTTCTCTACGGACGCAATGGTTGGTTTGGCCCACTCCTACAAGCGTTAGACATTAAAATTCTTTTTGCCACACCTGCAATGGTACTGGCGAGTTCATTTATCACCCTGCCTTTTGTCGCCCGCGAAGTGATTCCCGTTTTGGAAGAAGCTGGTTCCGAACAGGAAGAAGCCGCTAAAACTTTGGGTGCAAATGACTGGCAAGTATTCTGGCGCGTCACCCTACCCAATATTAGTTGGGGTTTGCTTTACGGTGTAATTTTGACCAACGCCAGAGTCATGGGCGAGTTTGGTGCGGTTTCGGTTGTATCTGGCAATATTGCCGGGAAAACTCAAACTTTGCCGCTGTTTGTAGAAGAAGCTTACAAGCAATACCAGACTCAAGCAGCGTTTTCTGCTGCCGTACTACTTGCTGGTTTGGCATTTGTCACGTTGGTTTTGAAAGAAATTTTGGAACGTAAAACCAAAATTAAAGAAGTTGAATGAGACAAATTTACTAATTTCAAATTTTAGATTTCGGATTTAAAATTTATTTTTTCCATCTGAAATCTAAAATTTGAAATCTGAAATTACCTCTTACCCATTCAGGAGGATATTTATCTAATCGTAGGGTGGATTAAGCACGGCCCATAAGTTTAACAATTTCAACCAACAATTAACTTGCCGTGCCGTAACCTATTATGTACACATCTTTAACATAGCAAAGACTTTATACCATAAACCTGAAAGATCCGGAGTAAAAAATGGTACTTCAAAACAGCAACAACATTCCATCAGAGCAATTTGATACCTCTGCATTAAGTAAGGAATTAGACCTTCCTACTTCTCCTGATGACAACAGACACACACAAGTTAGGATTCGGGTTCGCATCCCCAAACATTATCATGAGGAACCAATTATTTCACAGTTGATTTCTCAACACGGCGTCACAGTCAACATCGCCGCTGCATTACTTTCAGCCAATGCACGAGATGATGGCTGGTTTGACTTGGAACTCAAAGGTACTTCTGGGCAAATTCGCAGCGCTTTAATTTACATCAATGACTTGGATCTAGAAGTTTGGCATGATTCTAACTTCCAAGAAGAAAGTTGGTGATTGATAGAACTTTATTTCAGTTTTGCAGACGGTTGCTTACCCTCTGGAAGCAGCCATAAAAGCATCTTGTTTTATTTTGACCGATACAGAAAGTAAGCAGAGTTTGGTGCAGTATCGTTTATTTCGGAAAACTTTATTCGCCAAACTCATACCTTGTCACTGTTTCTGATATAGCAACCGCCAGGGCTGTTAGGGCATCCTAAAACGCCAGAAGCAATGCACAGCAAGCATTTCAATGAGTGACTTTTGAATGATTGACTTTTGACTTTTGCTATACTTCCCCGCTAAAAAGACGGGGGCTCCCTATGTCCCGCTATACCTGGTAAATAGTGTTTAAAAAGATTAGATAGAAACAGCTTTGCTAACTGCTGTTCCTCGCCCATTTAGCCTAAGTCACCTTTGTCTTTAAGTAAACCCTGGAGGAGCTTAAAACCGCGTTCGAGAGGTAGATGGCTAATCACTAATCTTTGGGTTTAGGCCATGCTGTTTTCAATTGCCCAGCGTGCCAGTTCTGTGCGGTTATGCAGACCTGTTTTGCCCAGCATATTGGATACGTGGCTTTCGACAGTGCGCTGGCTGACATTTAGTTCATCGGCAATTTCACGATTAGCTAAACCCCGCGCTACGTGCTGTACTACTTTTAGTTCGGTCGGAGTTAACTGCACATCGAAGGGAACGTGGATTCTCTGTCCATCTTCTCCCTTACTATGGTGAGCGATCAAACGTTCGGTATGTTTCAAGGAAGACTCCACTTGAGCCACTAATTCTTCTGGCTCAAATGGTTTAACCATGTATACATCTGCACCTGTGTTGAGACCTTTTACTTTGTCTTGGCTTTGACCTTTAGCGGAAAGGAATAAAACCGGAATCCAACTGGTTTCTGGATTTTCCCTAACGTGCTTCACGAAGGTATAGCCGTCCATCTCCGGCATCATTACGTCGCAGATAATCAGGTGGGGTTTATCGGTCTCCAACAATTCCAGGGCTTCGCGCCCATTTTCTGCTGTAAGCACCTCATATCCCCGAAATTCCAGATAATCCTTGACTAGCAGGATTAGGTTGGGGTCATCATCAATCAGTAGCAATCGTTTTGTATCTCTGAGGCGAGGTTCTTTCATGCTGTGCCACTGGTCCTAGCGAGGAGGTTAATTAACTTTGTCAATGGCCTTACCTTTGTTACCTGCATGATGCCGATCGAGCTGTTGCGTATGACCTGTGAGCAAGGTAACAACCGCAATACTGCACTGGGAGTCAGCATTCTCTGGAAACATCGGCAAGTCCAGTAGTAATACGTAAGTATGGTGTTCAATTGCAATGATAGTATGGAAAGTTTACAGAGATCAAGCCACAAACCCCACTCGCTACTGGAGTTGGGCTCGATCTGTCACTGGCAAGATAAATGGCAATTTGTGAATCATAAACTGGCCAAACAGCTATGGAATGGCGAACTTTAAGACGCCTATTCTTGACAGAGGAAACTCTATTGTCAATTTACGAAGTGTAATTTGGGTTGCTACCTTGTGAAGCATAATTTGGCATTTTACGCCAATTTATGCTTCAATTGACATAAAATCAGATGATTTGCTTTCAATTATGCGGTTTGGAAAATCTCGATTTGATGAGATTGCGAACCAGATCTTTCCTAGATTCAAATTTTTACTTAGTTAACTAACAGTACTCTGATGCAGCATTAATCCTTCAAGCATAGCTGGAATTCCTGTAGACTCAAACAGTAGTCAACCTTTGGGCTCTGGGGGATAGCGACTTATGGGAGGATCTGCAATGGAGTGGATTGTCGCGCAGCAAAATCCATTAGACAGAAGCCCTGTTGAAACCAGTCAGGCGGCAGGCAGCATTCCTGAAGTAGTCATTATTCTAATTATTTTGCTTATGATCGCAACGGTGGTTGCCCTTGTGACCCAGCGGTTGCGAATCCCCTACGTAACAGGGTTGGTGCTGGCAGGGTTGCCCATTACAGAGGTTTTCTGGCGGCGGATTGGGTTAGACCCCTCTCTCGTCCTCAATCTTTTCCTGCCCATTCTGATTTTTGAAGCGGCAATCAATACCGACATCAGCCGCCTCCGCAGTACCTTCAAGCCGATCGCCCTGTTAGCAGGGCCAGGGTCAATCTTCTCGTCGGCAATTATTGCAGCCATCGTGAAGTATGGTTTGGGGCTGGACTGGATTCCTGCCTTACTGATCGGAATCATTCTGGCAAATACCGATACCGTTTCGATGATTGCCGTTTTCAAGGAAATCCGTGTCCCTTCCAGGTTATCCACCATTGTCGAGGGAGAAACCCTGTTTAATGATGCGGCTGCCCTGGTTTCCTTTAATTTAATTTTGGTTATTTATACAACAGGCTCCCTTACGGTTGTAGATGGCATCAAAGAACTGCTGATTGTTGCTTTGGGTGGGGGGCTTGTGGGAGCGATACTGGGTTATCTGAGCTTGCCTATCTTTACCCGCCTCAACGATCCATTAAGCAGTCTGTTGTTAACTGTCGCCCTAGCATTAGGAACATTTCAAATTGGGCAATTCCTGGGTGTGTCGGGGGCAGTTTCTGTAGTCATTGCGGGACTGATCTTTGGCAATCTTGGATTGCCCCGCAGTTCGTCTGCCTCCGATCGTATGTCTTTACTGAGTTTCTGGGAATATGCTGGCTTCGGAGTCAATACCTTTATCTTCCTGCTGATCGGTATTGAGATTAACCCAATCACGCTGTGGAGAATTTTGCCTGCCATCTTGCTGGTCATTCTGGCCTATCAATTGGGACGAATTCTCTCAGTTTATTTATTGCTGGCAGGGTTGCGCTGGTTCGATCGCCCGATCCCCCTGCGCTGGCAGCACGTTCTATTCCTGGGCAATATCAAAGGGTCTCTGTCGATGGCACTGGCACTGAGTATTCCCCTGGCATTGCCTGGACGGGAAGGCATTATTGAATTAGTGTTTGGTGCAGTTTTATTTTCCCTTGTTGGACAGGGATTAAGCTTACCCTGGTTAGTCAAACGGCTTAAAATTAGCCCCGTTTCAGATGCAATGGAGCAAGTTGGAAAGCTTCAGATTCAGTTGATTGCCGCAAAAGCAGCTCAGGACGAACTGGATAGTTTGCTGAAATCAGGTGTGCTGCCCAAAGCTATATACGAAGAACTCTGGGCATCCTATCAAGCGCGAGTTGCACAGTCGGAGCGGGTGTTGCGCGATCTTTATAACCAATATCGGGCAGGTCAGTTGAAAAGCGATCGCAGCGGACTCGATACCATTCGACGACAATTGCTTCTGGCAGAAAAAGGAGCCGTTCGTGATGCCCTCCGCAAACGAATTGTTCCAGAAGATCTGGTGCAGCCCTACATCAAAGATTTGGATGAGAAACTTCTAACGTTGGAAGATGACTAGCCTGAATTCCCAGAAAATCAATCATGGGATGAACTGACTCAGGACGAGTCACAACCAGAATGGTTGAACCCGCTGCCAATACCGTATTGCCATTCGGGATTTCCAGATTTGCACAGGAGTGGCATTGATATCCAATGATCAGGGAGCCTGTTGGGAAGCGAGGATCTTGAGCGATCTGGGCAACGGTGCGCCCTGCTGCATAACAATCAATCGGAACAGGAAGCTTCAGCACCTCTACTTGTCCTTGCTCAAAATGCATCATCGACTCTACTTCAGGGTATTCGATCGCATTTGCCATCGTTGCAACTGCTAAATCCACTGTACTGATAATGTGGCTGGCTTGAGCCAGACGATAGGCTTCCAAAAACTCGCGATCGCGCATCCGCACTGCGATATGAGAGATCCCGTAGCTTCTCGATAGGGTGACCAATGCTAAATTGAGCGCATCATCTCTCAAGGCTGCCACTACCGCATTTGCCTGTCGAATCCCTGCTTCTAAGAGAACGGTTGTGCTGACGGCACTTCCTTCAAATGCCATCACACCGATTTTTTCTCGCGCAAAGCGGCAGGCAAGTGGATCGATATCAATGATGGCAACCGTATGCCCCTGTTTTAGCAATTGCTGGGCTAGCCCCAGTCCCATCATCCCCGCACCACCAATCACCACATACATCGCTAATCCTCACCGTCAAAAATGTACATTGTAAGTTGCATTCAAGCGATCGTAACTTTCTTTCTCGCTCCATCAGATCTCCACTCAGTTACACTTTTGACTGCAACTTGCTATCAGTCGGCGATCGAATTTCCAGACGGCTCCGGTAAAGGATGAGTTAAAAAGGCGTATTCCCGAACTACTCGATTACCGATCAAATGTTCTTGGATAATTCGCTCAATTACTTCTGGGGTGGCGTGGCGATACCAGACACCATCTGGGTAAACAACCAAAATCGGCCCTTGGGAGCAAACTCGCAAGCAGTTGGCCTTGGTGCGAAAGATGCAGCTAGGTCTAGTGGCGGTTGGCTTTTCCAGTTTTAGTTCTTTGAGACGTTTTTTGAGGTAGTTCCAAGATTCCAAACCAGCTTCTTTGGCGCAACATTCGGGTACGGTCTGGTCTGCACAAATAAATATATGCCGCTGAATTTGGCTCAGTCCCAAAGTTTGCACGCAAGCTGCCAAAGCGTTCTCGCCTGACCCTTCATCAATCTGACAAACTTCATCAACTGGCAAAGCTACGGAGTCTTCTGTCATTGTGCTGCTTTTGTCCGTGAATCCTATTCACTTAAATTGTCTCTCCCATTCGCTACTATCGGCGCTGAGTATTTGTACTTTGTTGATGCTGCGCCTGCCCCTGTTCGGGAACCCGTACAAACAAATTTGTTGCGATCGCACGCCCCGTCGTTTTAAATTAGCACTCAGGAGATGAGAGTGCTAACTCAAGTAAGGGCCAGGGACAAGGGACAAGAGAAAGAACGCCCGATGCCCGATGCCCAATCACTAATCATAAAGTAGGAGAAAATTTTTGTATGGCAGCAGTATCTCTAAGCGTTTCAACCGTTAAACCATTAGGCGATCGCGTCTTTGTCAAAGTAAGCGCTTCTGAGGAAAAGACCGCTGGCGGTATCCTCCTACCCGACACAGCAAAAGAAAAGCCTCAAGTTGGGGAAGTAGTCCAAATAGGCCCCGGCAAGCGCAATGACGACGGTTCCCGTCAAGAAATGGAAGTAAAAGTCGGCGACAAAGTTCTCTACTCCAAGTACGCCGGCACAGACATCAAACTCGGCACCGAAGAATACGTCCTGCTCTCGGAAAAAGACATTCTCGCCGTCGTTAGCTAACTGCTGAGTGGAGAGTTCTGAGTAACTCATTCCCAGCGCCAAATAGTCAGTTAATCCAAAATCCAAAATCCAAAATCTAAAATCCACAATCATTGACACATATGGCTAAGCGCATCATCTACAACGAAAACGCTCGTCGCGCCCTTGAAAAAGGTATCGATATCCTGGCAGAAGCTGTTGCCGTCACCCTTGGCCCTAAAGGGCGCAACGTAGTGCTGGAGAAGAAATTCGGCGCACCTCAAATTGTGAATGACGGCGTGACGATCGCCAAAGAAATCGAGCTGGAAGACCACATCGAAAATACCGGCGTTTCCTTGATTCGTCAAGCTGCTTCCAAAACCAACGACGCTGCTGGCGACGGTACCACAACTGCTACCGTTCTCGCCCACGCGATGGTGAAAGAAGGATTGCGTAACGTTGCTGCTGGTGCTAACGCGATCTCCCTCAAGCGGGGTATCGATAAAGCTACCAACTTCCTGGTAGAAAAGATCAAAGAACACGCCCGTCAGGTAGAAGATTCCAAATCTATTGCCCAAGTCGGTACCATCTCTGCCGGTAACGATGAAGAAGTCGGCAACATGATTGCCGAAGCAATGGACAAGGTGGGTAAGGAAGGCGTCATCTCCCTGGAAGAAGGGAAGTCCATGACCACCGAACTGGAAATCACCGAAGGGATGCGCTTTGACAAAGGCTATATCTCTCCCTACTTCGCTACAGATGCTGAGCGGATGGAAGCTGTTCTCGATGAGCCTTTCCTCCTGATCACCGACAAGAAGATTGCCTTGGTACAAGATTTGGTGCCAGTGCTAGAGCAAGTTGCTCGTTCCGGTCGTCCTCTGCTGATTCTCGCAGAAGATATCGAAAAAGAAGCTTTGGCTACCCTGGTGGTCAACCGCCTGCGCGGTGTGCTGAACGTAGCTGCTGTCAAGGCTCCTGGCTTTGGCGATCGCCGCAAGGCTATGCTGGAAGATATCGCCGTCCTCACTGGCGGTCAACTGATCACCGAAGATGCCGGTCTGAAGCTGGAAAATACCAAGCTGGATATGCTGGGTAAAGCTCGCCGCATCACCATCACCAAGGACAACACCACGATCGTTGCTGAAGGTAACGAAAAGGCAGTTAAGGCTCGCTGCGAACAAATCCGCCGTCAAATGGAAGAAACCGATTCTTCCTACGATAAGGAAAAACTGCAAGAGCGTTTGGCTAAGCTGGCTGGTGGTGTAGCAGTAGTTAAAGTTGGTGCTGCTACCGAAACCGAAATGAAGGATCGCAAGCTGCGCCTGGAAGACGCCATCAACGCTACCAAAGCTGCTGTAGAAGAAGGTATCGTTCCCGGTGGCGGTACGACTCTGGCTCACCTGGCTCCCCAAGTGGAAGAATGGGCTAACGCCAACCTGAAGAACGAAGAGCTGACTGGTGCTTTGATTGTCGGTCGTGCGCTATCTGCTCCTCTGAAGCGGATTGCTGAAAACGCCGGTCAAAACGGTGCTGTCATCGCCGAACGGGTGAAAGAGAAGTCTTTCGATGTTGGCTACGATGCAGCAAAAGGCGAATTTGTCAATATGTTTGAAGCTGGTATCGTTGACCCTGCCAAGGTGACTCGTTCCGCTCTGCAAAACGCGGCTTCGATCGCAGGTATGGTGTTAACTACCGAGTGTATCGTGGTTGACAAACCCGAACCCAAGGAAGGCGCTGCTGCTGGTGCTGGCGCTGGCATGGGTGGCGGCGATTTCGATTACTAATCTTTGAGTTTGTGGGGTGGGCATCTTGCCCGCCCTCTCACAGGCAAGATGCCTGTGCCACAATTGTTCAGAAAACAGCTGCTTTATGGTGGAGGCGGCTGTTTTTTTGTTTTATCCGTACAAGCTCTGATGTAGCAAAGCAGTGGCTAACTCTACCATATACAAAGTAAAGACTGCTTAAATGATTATGGAAACCTTATTTACAATTTTTTCCGGTATCTTTTTAAGTGCGGCCTGCGGCTTTAGAGTATTTGTGCCGCTGTTAGTGATGAGTATAGCATCTAAGGCTGGCCAAGTACAGCTGCCACCAGACTTTGAGTGGATTGGAACAAATCAAACACTATTGTTGTTTTCAGTTGCTACGGTTATTGAAGTTATTGCCTGTACCATTCCTGTTGTTGATAATTTATTGAAAATATTAGCTACACCAGTTGCTATAATTGCAGGAATTATTATCACTGCTGCGTTTGTCACTGATATCAGTCCGCAAATGAATCCACAGTTTCGGTGGACGCTAGGTTTTATTGTTGGCGGGGTAGCAGCAGGAAGTACTCAAGCTGTATCAATTTGGGGCAGATTTTTAACTGGAATGATGCCTATAGTACCAGCGCTAATAGAACACATAGCGGCTTGTATTGCTTCATTACTACCATTTCTATTACCTCTTTTGTTTTGAATAGCCTGATTTCCGGCTATATTTAGATATTACTTTATCAATGTTGCTAATTCTTGTATAAGTAATTCCTGCTCCTGTTTAATGGTATCTAGCCTAGAAAGAATATGTACTACTCTTTCTTGTCGCTCGCTGGGATTAAAAGTCAAACCCGATCCGGCAGTAACTAATTCATTTCTTCTCACGTTATCTACGGATTTATGACCCAATCCCAACATGGCCCGAAGCAGTTTAAAAGGCACTTGAAAAATAGATATCCATGTTTTCTCTGACAGGCTAGTTATTGCTCTTAAAAGTCCAGATACTAAGAAAATTACTAATAAAATAATGAAAAATAAAACCGCCAAACTTGGTAATGGGTGATTCCATATCCATAAAATTAGTGGGTGTTTATTCAGCCAATCATTGATAAATGAATTAATAGCAGTTTGAATTCCTTCGGAAAATGACAAGCTCAAACCTTCAGTTTTTTGAATAGTTTCTTCTAAAGAAGCTTTAGCTTTTTCGCTTACTTCATTTATATTTGCAACAGCCTTGTTAGTGGTTTCGGATAACGCCCCTTTTGCTTTTTCAGTTATTTCAGTAACTGTTCCAAGCGCTTTGTTTGTGACTTGATTAACGCTATTTACGGCTTGACCTGCTGTATTGGTTATTACATCTTTCGCTTTCTCCGTAGTTTGAGTTACAGATTCAACAGCTTTATTTGTAGTTAACGTGACGTTATTAGCAGCTTGACTAGCAGCTGTAGATAGACTATTCTTCGCTTTTTCAGCAGTTTCAGCTACTGTTCCCAGAGCTTTGTTGGCAGCTTGGTTAAGGATATTAATAGCTTGGCTAGTCGTGTTATCAAAAGTATATTGTGCTTTTTCAGCAGTTTCATGCAACGATCCTTTAGCTTTGTCTGTTGCTTCTGTTAAAGAAGTTACTGTATTTATAGTAGTTTGGTTCAAAAAATCTTTTGTCTTCTGAAGGTTTTGGGAAAGTCCGTCCAGTAATGCTATGTAGTTAATCATTCTCTTATCTCCTCCTCATTGACTGCCTACTCAAAAATAGTAGACAGTAAAATTGCCAAATGAAATTATATTACTTTACTGAAAAAACAAAGTGGCAATTTATAAAAATTCACACTACTTATACTTACTTATTAGTTGAATCTGCTTAACATCTGTGTTGCTCTTTGCTCAACGAAACCCACCCAATCTACCCATAATTTGACTACTGCCCCACTACTAAGGGATAATCAAATCGATCGCCTACAGGTTGCAAGCCATCTGGTTGCTTACGTTCAGCCATTGCCTCTAGTAACTTTTGCGCTACATCACGAGCAATTTCCAAGGTTTCAGCAATTGTCTGTCCCTGTACTACTAGCCCCGGAAGGTCTTCTGATGTTGCTAAATAAACCCCTTCTGGTAGTTTTTCAATTTTAAGGTTAATAATTTTTTCCATTTGGTTTTTCCCTATCGTAATTTACGATTAATTTTGATTATATCCAGGACTTAAGCACACGGAGGCCAGAAATCGGTTTTCTGTGTACAGTAGAGGCACGACATCAACTATCCTTAATGAATCCTTGACGAAAGTCAACAAGATTTGCTGATGCGTGTAAAGATATAGATACAACGCAGACAATAAACATCGCTTGGGTCACAACTGACTGGCTGTTACCCAGAGAATGTCGGGAGGTAAGCTGAGTGTCCGCAACCATCACAATTAGCCGCTCGGAAATTCGGGAAATTTTACAGCCGCCGCGCACTTCTAATTCTTCGCGCCTTTGGGAAATTGCACAAAAGGCAAATACTTTAGCTGTTATGGTGGAAGATCGTTGGGAGAACTTTACCGACGAAGATAGAGAATTGCTCAAAACTTTTGCTTATGCAGTGATTGAACCACCCAAGGGAATATTAGATACTATTAGTGAGTTGGTAAGCCGTTTTCTTTTTGCTTTGTTTTTGGCTGCGATCGCTATTAAAGGTGAAGCAGACGCTTTTGCTGCATATTCTAATGGCTCTAACCGTCTTATTAACGCAATTTTGGGTAGAATTGAACGAGAAGATATCGCTTATCAAAAAGCACTATCTGAAGCGATTGAAGAGGCTTTTGCCAATTTGGAAACCAGCAAGGCTATGACAGCGGAGGAAGCGTGTGAACGGATCGGGCGAATTTCAGATAAAATTATCGGAGAACATGGTTCTTACAGGAAATAATAGAATCTTCAGCTATATCGAATGAAATTGAGTCTCTAGAGAGCATAAAAACAGATGATACAGAAGAAGCAAAATGAAGTAGCAGCAACAGCAGGTGATAATGAAAATGTTATCTGCAACTGAGAATTTAACGATAAACTCACGAGTTTACCTTCATAGAGATGATACTCTGGAGGACGAAGGCGGTATCATTCAATTGCTCCAGTACCTGATTAGTCTGCTGTAAGGATGCCACAGTCTGCTGAGAAGCTTCACTTAAGTGAGATATCGCATTACTGATTTGTTGCGCCCCTTTGAATTGCCCTTCCATATTGTGACTGACTTTCTCAAATTGCGGTGTGAGACTTTGCACTTCAAATATTACAGCAGCGATTTCTCCACTGATGCGCTCAACCTGTTTTACATAGCGACTTACCTGTTGGCTGAACTTATCCATTTCCGCAACACCTTTGGAAACAGATAATTGTATATCTTCGATCATCTCCTCGATTTCCTGGGAAGCAAGAGCGGTGTTATCTGCTAGTCGCTTGACTTCTCTAGCAACAACAGTGAAACCCACCCCATGCTCTCCTGCTTTCTCCGCTTCAATGCCGGCGTTGAGGGAAATTAAATTGATTCGATCGGCTACTTTACTAATCTTGGCCACCACGCTATTGATGTTATTAGCTTTTTCATTCATGATTGCCAATCTAGAGGAGATCGCGGTCGTGGCAGTTGCCAATTGATACATCCCATCTGCCATTTCCATCAGGGAGGCTTGACTATTACTTGCAGAAGCAGCAGTTGCTTGGGCTTTTTGTGTAAGATCTTCCATCGTCTTAGCTAATACCCCGTTAGTAGCAGCAATCTCCGAGGCTGTAGCTTTCACTTCGTTAGTGGAAACCGCTTGCTTTACGACAGTAGATTCTAATTGCTTGCCCGCAGTAGTAATTTGCATCGTGGAGGAGGTAACTTTCATACCTACTTGATTGGCTTGCACAATTACCTCATTGAGCTTGTCAAAGGAGGTTTTCAGTTGCCCAATCATATCGTTGAAGGAGTTTGCCAATTGTCCGACTTCATCGGAGCGATTGAGGGGTAAGATATTATGCCATTTACTAGGGTCAATTTGGCTGGCATTCAACTCAATATCTCTAGCTACCTTATTCAGGCTTTGAATTGGTTTAATAAGTAGGTATCTTACTGAAACTAAACCTAGAAATGCTGCCATCACAACAATGAGTGCCGAACGACTGATTAGGAGATAAGCCATCCTAGAAGCTACTAGCGTTGATTCAGACATCGGCTTGACAATTACTACTTTCCAATAAGAACTGGGTACGTGAAATATATAAACGGTGGATCTTTCCTGAAGTAACCAGTCATTTTCGATTTCAAATTCCTGAAAGCGTTGATTTTGCTGTTGTTGTTGCTTTAAAGGATCGGCAAGTACCGCCACCATGAGTTCAGCTTGTTGTCTATCGATTAGGTCACTTTGTTCGTCTAACTTAGCTGCTGTTTCATTACTATACTTAGGCATCTGCTCCGCCCGTATAAGAATTTTCTGGTTAATCGCTTCTAAGGCTGTAGATATGGGTTTAAATGAAGGTTGTTTAACAGCAAATTCAGATGCTTGGATAAATTCTTGTGTTGACTTACCGGAACTATCAGTCTCAATTTTTTTGACTAAAGAGAGTTGAGGAAAAGTGATGAATTTATTGTCTCGATCGACAATGAAAATATAGCCACCTGTTTTTCGCTGCCAGGATTCAGTAAATGCTTGTAAACCTCCCAGTTTCAAATCGATAGTCGCAACACCGGAAAATTTTCTATTGTCTTGGGTTGCCACTGTGCAGGTAACCATTGGTTCGTTGGAGTAGGGGTCTACATAGGAGCGGCTCCAAAAACAACGTCCTGGTTCTAAATATTTTGCTACAACGTACCAGTCCGCATTGTGGTATCCCGATTTGTTATAGTCATCGTAGTATTTGAGGGAATTATTTGTCTCTCTACCCCAGAAGAAACTTCTACGTTCAACCTTGGAATCAAATGCGTAAGGTTCTGGCCAAAATCCCCCTCCCGCTACAGCCAAATCTCCTTGAAAGTCAATCACTTTTGGCAGAACTTGTTTAAATACTATTTCTGATTTTGGTAATTTTTCTGCTGTTGCCCCTATGCTTCGGGTTAAGGCAGCAATTTCGCGAGAGCGATTCTCTAAATCTGAAACAGCATTGTCACCTGTTTGTTCGATCAGGCGTGAAGATTCAGCAAAAACTAGCTTTTTGCCTTCAATTTCGATCGCCATAATCAAACTAGCGATTAAACCAACCGCAATTACACCCACACCAATGAGGGTTTGAGTATTCAAGCTTTTATGCCATTTAACATTTGAGCTTTTCATTATCTGTTTGATTTAGTTCCTCAACTTGGTTAGTCTCTTGCCGGAATGCAACGGTTCGCACAGACGCTTATTATCAGTAAAGCCTTAATATGTAATCTATCCCAAGTATGAGCTAAAAGCAATCTGGGGCGATGGCAACAATCTGTCATATCAAATCCGGGCGAGCTACCCCTGTGACGATCGGCAGAAGATATGAGAGTACCTGGGACGGTCAAATACCAGATTTCTTCAAGAAATGTGGTATCAAGAAAACCGCGCTCAGACTGCTGTTAGTGTATCCTAAATAAAAAGTTGCCCCACAATCCAGGAGATCCCCCACGATGAAATTAAAAATTTTAGCTACTGCTATCCTGACAGCTACTATTTGCCTACCTGCGATCGTCAGAGCGGAAAATACTTTACAATTAAGGCAACTGGGCGCAGTTCGATCGTCTGTTTTAGTAGCGCAATCGGATTGGGGTGAATTTTCTTCTGTGGCGGGGCGCTTTACTGTCTTAATCCCCGGTACGCCTACTCAGGAAAGTGAAACTAACGAAGATGGCTTCGTCGAACACTCATTCACTCTTACTAAGGAAAGATCTGCTTTTCTGATTCACTATTCAGACATTCCAGAAGCAGAAGAATTAAGCGACACGGAGATTCAACAACTTTTGGATAGTACGCCAACTGACTTTGTAAAAGAAGCTAAAGCTCAATTACTCGCTTCTCGCAGTATTACACTTGATGGCAATCCTGGTAAAGAATTCGAGTTTACTCTCCGCGATGGTACTCCTGGTGCAGCTAGGGTATATTTGGTGAAGCAACGTCTATACGTAATTGTGGGAATGGCATCTGACGCTGAGAATACACAAAAGTTTGTTAATTCGTTTCGTCTGCTTTGATAGGCTATATTGTTCGTAGTTCTGGTTTCATTGAATTGCTCATAAGCTATGAGCTAAAACTACAACAAGTTTATCTAAGGTATTAGGGTTTATTCCATAATTTCACCACAGATGAAAACAGATAAACGCAGATAAACACAGATATAAACGCAAAATTTTTCCGCTACTGATGCAACTGGATACCATCTGAAATGGTAGATGGCGGCACGGGAAATTAATTATTGGTTTCAAGTGCTGACCTTACCGCCCGTGCTTAACCAATCCTACGATTATATAACGTCCTTTTTGTCAATTTATTCTACTGGACTGACGCTCTAGCCGCTAGTTAAGGAGTATTTTCACTCGATGCCAGTATAGTTGTTACTTCCTGTAAGAGCTGGTTTTGTTCATCTCTGATTGCTTCTAACCTATTCAATATATATGTGAGTCGTTCTTTCTTGTTCTCACTAACTGTCGCAGGAATCGCAGGATTCAAAGATAAAACATTTACTTCTGATTGTTTGATAGTATTTCTATTAAAATTTAACTTACTCAGAGGTGTAAGGAACAATCCTAAAAGGAATTTAGTAAATTTTCCGGGCGCTTGTAACACAAATAAAAAAGTTTGCTCCAGAAACTGACCGAGAGCTATAATGAATCGCCGTAGGACAAAAATACTAAAAATTATCAGAATTATGCTTAAGATGGGATGATATATTCCCCATACGAAAGCTTTAGTTATCGATGATAATATTGCATGAGAATCAATCCAAATTCTGATGCTATTCAGTTGCTTATCAATGTAAGCGCCAACAGAATTTTCAATAGCTGTAGAAGTAGTTTCCGTTATATTATCGACAGCCTTATCGGTTGCAGTCGTAATATTATGAACTGTAATAGATGCAGTTTCAGTTAAAGAATCTTTCGCTTGTGCGGCAGTAGTGCTAACCCTACTGACAGCTTGATGAGTTGCTTCAACTAAAGTGTTGACTGCATTGGCGGTAGTTGCCGTTATGGAATCTTTTGCTTTCTCCATTGTTTCGCCAACAGTATTAATTGCTCGGTCAGCAGTTTGGCTTACAGTATCAACTGCATTGCGAGTAACTTCTGTGGAGAAATCTTTAACTCGATCGAAGCTTTTAACAACCTGCTGAGGGAGACTTACTTCCATAATTGCGATGTTGTCCTCTCAGATAATTTGAAATTTCAGAAGTGAGATTGCAAATTGAATAATTACTTTGTTCAATCTGCAATCTGCAATCTTGTTGAAGATGCGATCGCATCTACTCATCGGCTTAGAATAAATCTAAATCGGTCACGGCACCAACACTGCTGGAAGATACCAACTTAGCGTATTTTGCCAACACACCCATCGTATAACGCGGTTTGGGCGGTTGCCACTCGGCCTGACGACGTGCTAACTCTTCATCGGAGACGTGCAGGTGCAACGATCGCGCATTGGCATCGATCGTAATGATATCGCCTTCCTTCACCAGAGCGATCGCACCACCCACAGCTGCCTCCGGCGCAACGTGACCGACGACCATCCCGTAAGTTCCGCCGGAAAAACGCCCATCCGTAATCAATCCTACCGAATCTCCCAATCCCGCACCGATAATTGCCGAAGTGGGTGCCAGCATTTCCCGCATTCCCGGCCCACCTTTCGGCCCTTCGTAGCGAACGACAATCACATCCCCAGGCTTAATTTGTCCGGCGATAATTACCATCAAGCACTCTTCTTCCGATTCAAACACCCGTGCTGGGCCAGTAATCTGCGGCTTCTTAATGCCGGTAATTTTTGCTACCGCACCTTCCGTAGCTAAATTTCCTCGCAAGATAGCCAAATGTCCTTGAGAATACATCGGGTTACTCCAAGGACGGATAACTTCTTGATTGGCGGGCGGTTCCTCCGGAACATCGCTTAACACTTCCGCAATTGTTTGACCGGTGATGGTGAGGGCGTCGCCGTGGAGCAAATCGTGTACCAACAGCATTTTCATCACTTGCGGAATCCCGCCAGCTTTGTGCAAATCAGTCGCCACAAATCTACCCGATGGTTTTAAATCGCACAATACGGGAACGCGAGCGCGAATAGTTTCAAAATCATCGAGGGATAATTCGACACCAGCAGTGTGAGCGATCGCCAGCAAGTGCAGCACCGCATTCGTCGAGCCGCCCACAGCCATAATTACAGATATGGCATTTTCAAACGCTTTACGGGTGATAATATCGCGGGGTAGCAGTTGCTTGCGAATTGCCTCCACCAAAACGAAAGCAGATTTTTCCGCGCTTTCCTCCTTTTCCGCATCTTCCGCAGCCATAGTGGAAGAGTAGGGCAAACTCATCCCCATCGCTTCAAAAGCGGAAGACATGGTGTTAGCAGTGTACATACCACCGCAAGAACCGGCACCGGGACAAGCCTTGCGTTCCACTTCCAGCAGCTCGTTAGCATCAATTTTCCCGGCGCTGTATTGTCCCACAGCTTCAAAAGCGCTAACAACAGTGAGGTCGCGTCCGTTATGATGGCCGGGTTTGATCGTACCCCCATAGACGAAAATAGCTGGTATATTCATACGAGCGATCGCAATCATCGCCCCTGGCATATTTTTATCGCAACCGCCAATTGCCAGCACCCCATCCATACTCTGGCCCATACAAGCAGTTTCGATCGAATCGGCAATCACTTCCCGCGACACCAGGGAATATTTCATCCCTTCCGTTCCCATCGAAATGCCGTCGCTGATCGTGATCGTGCCAAACATCTGCGGCATCGCACCCGCCGTCCGAATAGCCGTTTCAGCGCGAATAGCCAGCTGATTTATGCCCATATTGCAAGGGGTAATCGTGCTATACCCGTTGGCAACACCCACAATAGGTTTAGTAAAGTCATCATCACCAAAACCAACAGCACGCAGCATAGCCCGATTCGGCGATCGCTGCGTTCCCTGAGTGACGACTTGGCTTCTAAGATTGTCCGGCATTCTTTTGTCCTTTGTCAGTTGTCAGTTGTCAGTTGTCAGTTGTCAGTTGTCGTTTGTCTTTTGTCGTTTGCTTTTGACTAATGACTGATGACCAATGACACTTGACCGATGACCCTTGTTTTTGATTTTCTCAGAAGGCATCGTTGTTGCGTAGCTAAAAATAACAGAATGCAACAAAAGCTTGTGGCATTTGGGATGATCGATGAAACAAACCATTACCAGTACAGGATAAAGTATTTGTTTGTGCAAACCCTTGTGGGCACGAGGGAATGCCCAAAGGCAAATGCTTCGCCTCTGGGGATAAAGTCACAAATGGACATACAGTATGGATGCCAATGAATTGCTGAGGCGATATGCGACGGGTGAGAGAGATTTTTGGGAAACCAATTTGCGGGGAGTATCTCTGATCGGTGCAGATTTGAGCGAGATCAACCTGCGCGGGGCAGATCTCAGTCAAGCGAATTTCACAGGAGCCAACTTAATGGGGGCTAATCTGCGGGAGGCTAACTTGCGGGGAGCCATCCTGCGAGCTAATTTGACTGAGGCTAACCTGATTGCAGCCAATCTAAATACAGCCGACTTGAGTGAAGCTTGTTTGACCGATGCTAGCCTGCGGGGAGCCAATTTGGAGGGAGCTAATCTGAGTGGCGCTATCTTGACCGAATCTAATCTCAGTGAGGCCCAAATGCGAGGCGCTGACTTGAGTAGAGCTAAACTAATTGATGCTCCCATGAATCGGGTCAATTTGATCGATGCCAATCTGAGCGAAGCTATCCTAGATGGAGCAATTTTAACAAATGCCATCTTAAGTAGAGCTGTTTTGGAGAAAGCCCACCTTATCAATGCCATCCTCACCGGAGCTGTTTTAGAGGGAGCTAATCTAACTGGAGCAGATTTGAGCCGCGCAAAACTCAGCGGCGTCAATTTGACTTCTGCCAATCTCAGTCAAGCCAATTTAAGGGGCGCAAACGTAAGTTGGGCAACCCTAAGAAGTACTAACTTCCAAAAGGCCAATCTCTATCGAGCCAAACTTTGCTGGTCTAATCTGACGGGGGCTATTCTGAGCGAGGCTATACTGATTGATGCCAATCTGAATCGGGTTAACCTACGCGGTGCCGAACTCAAAGGCGCAATTATGCCCGATGGTAGAAGCCACGAGTAATGTCAAATCCGCTACGATTACCACTGTTATGCAAAGGGGGGAGTAGGGGAGCGGGAGAGCGGGAAAGTGGGAGAGTTGGGGAAGAACATTGAGGCCCAAAAAGGGGGTAGTAGTCTGTTGAGCGTTGAGTCAAAAATACTCCCAGTTGAGTTTTTGAGATGAGATTAATTTTTCTTTTCGATCGAGGGTGCATCATCTAAAGCTCGCAATTCTTCAGCCACGCGCACAAATACGCTCTGCCAATCTCCGGGATGTTGCTGACGAAATAGTCGTGCTGTGGGATACCAGGGACTGTCTTCTCTTTGCAACATCCAACGCCAGTCAGGATCGTAAGGCAATAAAATCCACACTGGCTTACCCAAGGCTCCAGCTAAATGTGCAACTGATGTGTCTATGGTAATCACTAAATCCAGCTGCATTAAGATCGCAGCTGTGTCGGCAAAGTCGTTCAGCTCTTGAGATAAATTTTGCAGGCGGGTTGTTTGGTTTAACTGGTTGAGGTCTCGCTCTTCGATATCTTTTTGCAGGCTGTAAAAGGCCATCCCCGGTATATTTATCAGTTCTAGGAAATGAGCCAGCGGACACGATCGCTTTCTCGCTGTCTTACCCTTGGAGTAGCTCGCCCAAAGAATTCCCACCTTCAATTTAGTGTCAGACAAAACTTTTAGTCGAACAGAAGATTGTGGCGCTCTCAGATAGGGAATTTCTGCTGGTACGGTTTCTATTGTAGTTCCCAAGATCCAGGGCAAGCTCATCAGGGGTGCGTGAGTGTCAAATGCTGGCAAAGGGCTATCCTGGGGAATTAGTCGATCGATACAGGAAATACTTGCCAACAATCGCATCAGGGATGCAGGACATTCGACGATGATGCGACCGCCATAAGTTGCCACCAAATTAGCATATCGAATGAACTGAATTGTATCTCCCAATCCTTGCTCGGCGTGCAGCAGAATCGATCGCCCTTCTAGGGGAGATCCGTCCCACAAAGGCACAGAAAAGGGACGCGGCGGAGTTTCCCGACTTTGCCACCGACTCTCGTATTCGGCGAATCCGCGTCGGAAATCGCCAGCCAATAGTAGCAGATATGCGCGATCGAAACGATCGTCTGGATTGAGTTGGCTGTTCGGTTGTAAGTAAGTTAATGCTTTCTCTATCTCGCCTTGAAATATCAGTGCGTGGGCTAAATTGTTCTGGGCCATTGCCAAGTTGGGATTTAATCCCAAGGCTTGACGGTAGCAACTAATGGCTTCGGCTGACTGACCTCCCTCTTCTAAGGCGCTGCCCAAGTTGTTGTAAACTTCTGGCAAGTTGGGATTGAGCGCCAAGGCTTGATGGTAGCAGGTAATGGCTGCGTCGATCTGACCCTGCTGTTTGAGCGCACTGCCCAAGTTGCTATAAGCATCGGTGTATTCTGGCTTGAGGGCGAGGGCTTTTTGATAGCAAGTAATCGCTTGCTCTAGCTCGCCCATCTCTTTGAGGGTAACGCCCAAATTGTTGTAAATTATCGGATGATCTGGTTCGATCGCCAAGGCTTTTTGATAGCAAGCAATGGCTTCTGCAAAGCGGTACAGCTTGTGAAGCACACCGCCTAAATTGCCGTAAACTAAAGCATTATCTGGTTTGAGCGCTAAAGCTTGGCGATAGCAGACGATCGCTTCTTCGAGTTGTTCTAGCCCAAACAGCGCACTGCCCAAATTGCTGTATGCTTCAGCATAGTTTGGTTTAATTGTCAAGGCTTGACGGTAACAGGCGATCGCTTCAGTCAACAGTCCCTGTTGCTGGAGGACGGCACCCAAACAATTGTAAGGTTCGGCATAATCGGGTACGAGGATGGTAGCTTGCTGGTAGCAAACGGTTGCTTCTGGCAGGTGACCTTGTTCTTGCAGTGCCTTGCCGAGATTGTAGTAAGCTCCAGGATGATTCGGTTCGAGGTTTAATGTTTGTCGGTAGCAAGCGATCGCTTCCTCAATCTGCCCCTGCTGTTGTAGCACCATAGCCAAATTGTAGGGAAAGTCTGGCACAGTAGGAGCAATGTTGACGGCTTTGCGAAAACATTCTATTGCTAGCTCGTGTTTGCCCAGCCTAACGGCAGTTAAGCCCAGTAATTGCAACGCATCAAGATTATCTGGCTGCTTTTGTAGAATTTGACGATATATCTGTTCGGCTGGCGCTAGGCGACCGGCTTCGTAATGTTGGATAGCAGCGAATAAAGATTCTGAGACAGTTGTCACCCGATTTTAGATTTTGGATGAGAGGATTTTGGATTGGCTGGGCCTAAAAAGGACAGAAGCTTTCCTAGTGACAGATTGAGAAGACCATCATCGGGTTAAGTCCCGAACTTGTTTCCCAACGTGACAATAGCAAATGAGACAGGAAGCCAACACTTACTGCTTGCAGTAAGTGTTGGTACTTCACCAACAAAGCTCACGGCTTTGAGCCAGTGAGCTTTATTGTTTGCCTCAGTCGGATTGTTTCTGAGACAACAAGAGATCGCCACAAGATTTGAGAAAAATATGGCGATCGAAAAGAAAGGATGCAACAAGGGTGATAAGCGATCGCATAATTGTGGTATGCGATCGCCTGAGAGAAAGCGTAACTTGGGTAGCGTTTCCAGTCGAACAAACCTTTAGGAGGGTTGTGAGTCTGAATTAGCGTTTAAATACGCTTCGATCGCCTCGGTTGCTAATTCAACCACTGGCTTGCCTTGACTGGCGGCTGCCTCCTTCAGACGTTGATAAACGTCATCGCGAACAGTGACGCGACGTCGAATTTTCGTAGCAGTAGCAGTGGTTTCGGAAGGTGTCTCGACTATAGTCTCGCCCATAACAGAAGAAGCTGAATGACCGTTGGTAAACTCTAACGCAGCTGGTGCCGATCGATAACTAACGGCAAAACTGCGAAGGGCCTCTAAACCTACTCTATGACAAAAGTTACCAAAACTTTCCGGTTCTACCTGTTGTTGGCGTTCTTCTTTGAAATAAACAAACAGAGGTTCTAGGGCTGCTTCTAGATCTTGGATATCCAACTTCTCTATGTAAGGTTCTGCCAGACGAGTTTGATGGGGGTCTGCACCCAGCCACAGCTGGTAAACGTTGGGAGCTCTACCGACAAAGCCGAGTTCGGCCAGATAAGGACGAGCGCAGCCGTTGGGACAACCTGTCATCCGCACGACAAAGTGTTCTTCTGGCAATCCTACTTTGGAAAGTAAGGCCCGAATTCGATCGAGAATACTGGGTAATACTCGTTCTGATTCGGTGGTGGCTAAACCGCAGGTGGGTAGGGCGGGGCAAGCCATCGAGTAACGCACTATGGGGTCGATCTCGGATACTTTTTTGATGCCGCAGCGATCGAGTATTTGCTGTATTTCCCCCTTTTGCTCTGGTGGGATATCGTAGAGAACGACATTTTGATGGGGTGTCACCCGCATGGGTAGTTGAAGTTTCTCGACGATTTCCCGCAGGGCGGTTCTCAGTTTAAAGTTGCCTTCATCTTTGATGCGACCGCTTTCGATGGAAATACCTAAGAATAGCTTGCCATCTCCCTGTTCGTGCCAACCCAAAAAGTCGAGATATTTCCATTCCGGCAGAGGTTTTAAGGGTGCGATCGCTTTGCCGAAGTAGCCTTCTACAACACTGCGGAACTTATCTACGCCCCATTCTTCCAGCAGGTATTTCAGCCGTGCATGACGCCGATCGGCGCGATCGCCATTATCGCGCTGGGTGGCGACGATCGCTTTGACCAATTCGTAGACATCTTCTTTTGCTACATAACCGATCGGATCGGCAACGCGGGGGAAGGTTTCTTCTTTGTTGTGGGTGCGTCCCAGTCCGCCACCTGCGTAAACGTTAAATCCTTCTAACTCTTGCCGATCGTTGGTTATGACTACCAAGCTCAGGTCTTGGGAGAACAAGTCAACCGAATTATCCCCCGGTACGGTGACGCTGCACTTGAACTTCCGGGGCATATAATTTGTGCCGTAAATCGGCTCTTCTTTCTCTTGGAAGGTCGTGCCGTTGCTGTTGCCTTGCCGCGCCGCTACTACTTCTGGGTTTTCTTCACCCGTGACAAATTTTTCTCCATCCAGCCAAATTTCGTAGTAAGCGCCTGTTTGAGGCGTGAGCAAGTCGGCGACGTTGTTGGCGTATTCCCACGCCCAGTCGTATTCCGGGCGATTTTTAAAGGGTGCTGGTGGTGCCATAACGTTGCGGTTGAGATCGCCGCAAGCACCCAAAGTTGACCCCATACTTTTGACGATCGCGGCGATCGCGGCTTTGAGATTTTTCTTTAAAATCCCGTGCAGCTGAAAACCTTGTCGCGTAGTCGCTCGTAGCGTATGATTTCCATATTCCTGAGATAACCGATCCAAGGTAAGATACAGCTGCGGCGGAATAAATCCACCCGGAGAGCGGGTACGCAGCATGAACTGATAGTCCTTTTCTTGACCCTTGACCCGATTATCCCGGTTGTCTTGCTGATAAGATCCGTGAAACTTGAGAATCTGAACGGCGTCTTCGCTGAAGCTGTTTGTGTCTTGCAGTATTTCTGTGGCAACGGGTTCCCGCAAATAATTACTGCGTTCTTTTAATCCTTCTACTTTGGAAAGCTTGGGAACGTTAGGAGTTTGAGTCGGAGACTGAATCATGGGAAATAGGAGTGCAACTTTAAATTAAGTATTTTAACCAGGTGTCCGTTGCCGCCACAGACTTTTGGATGGTTGAACCCTGATTTGGCGAAAACCGATATTCCGGTCGGGAATATGTACAATACCACAATTTTAACACTACAAAAAGCTGGGTCGCGCAGCCAGGGGCAACGGGCAATCTAGCAGCGGGCATTACACCGCAAACAATAGAAACAATATCTAATTTTCTATACCCACTCCTCAATACTTTTCTTTATCAAGAAATTCTTAAATATTCTGTCAAGTTATTTTAGTAATAAATACTCACTTATTCCTCAAGCCTTTCCCAGATGAAATTGAAAAGTTAAAAATTGTTAAGCAATGTAAAAAAATCTTGCAATAAGTAGTGTGAAACTTCATAATTAAACCTGAACGCACACAAGTTCTAATTTTTTGATTGTCACACGCTAAAAATCTTAAGCTGTGCATGAACTTATGTGTCTTGACAGCCAGCCTGTAGGTTTTTAGTTGGAAGCGGCAGAAATTTGAGATACGTTTTCAACCTTTTCTCAGTCCACTTGGTAACCTTCAGGGGTAATTCTCATGTTTGGTTTTATCAAAAACATATTTGGGGGAATTATGGCCTTTTTTGGCGGAATTTTAGGCATTGGGAAGAAGTCCAAGGAAGATAAATCAAACGCTCCTAAAACTCGTAAGGGACGTGGATACTACTTGGAATTAGATGAATCGCAAGCTGCCCAAACGGGTAATGGCAGTAAACCTGCACAAGCCGAAGCGGTGAAAGTAGAGTCAGCACCCAAACCGGAACCTGCCAAAGTTGCAGAGGCGGTAGCGGCTGCACCTGCACCAGTTGCAGCTGCCCCAGCACCCAAACCCCAGCCTGCCAAAGCAGAAGCAGCACCCAAGCCAGAAACTGTCAAAGCAGCAGCACCCAAGCCAGAACCTGTTAAAGCAGCAGCACCTGTGGCAAAAGCTAACGCCAAGAGTGAACCCCAAGCTCCTTCTACGTTTGCTCCCAATTATTTGCTTACCCTCTCAAGCACAAACGGTCGCCGACGTCCTGGCGCTAATATGAGCTCATTTCTGGATATGGCCCGTCAGGTAAAAACTTCTAAATAGCATCTGACGGTAAATATTTGAGGAAAACTAGCCCGCTGTACAATTGGAAGGCTGGGTCCCAGTAGGACTCAGCCCTACGAAACAGCTCGATGTGGGGTGGGATAGTGTCTAAAAGTTCGCTGCGATCGAGTGCTGTTTCGGCAAAGCTGGTAAAGTCAGATAAAACTTTGGCATGAGGCAGTCGAGAATTGAGAAAATCGCTCAACCGATTCCAGTTTCTCCTGTTGGTAGCCATTTCGTGTTCGGAGGTAAAGTCAACCCCCTGCTGAAATTCGTAGGCGCTATCGTAAATGCGGAGAATCGAACGCCTGCTGGGTAGGTGTAGGTCGCAAATTTGGGCGTAGTCTTGAGTTTCCACTCGGCGTTGCAATCTCCTGAGATGGTCGTGGTCTACAACTTCTTCAAAGATGGGCAATCGCGCTGGGATGACTTGGCGTACTTCTTGCCAATTAAAGCTGAGGGAACCGAGCTGATTTTGCTGGTTGTGGCAAACGACTGTGGGTTGAGGGGAAACTGACTGGAAATGGCTGACGCGAAAAACGTTGATTTTTTGAATATCGGCTAGGATGGCACAAAAGTTGGGAATGTTTGCAGAAAGCAACTCTTGATTGTATACTTGCAGTTCGCCGATCGCACCTGTGCGATACAGCCGCCAACCTCGACTGGGTAGCAACAGCCGCGCTTTGTAAGGATCGAGGTTCATGATGCGGGCAAAGTTTTTGGCAGCTTGGGTTTTCACTTCAGTGCTTATCGGTTCTAAGATGAGGACGCCCGGTTGCGTATTTTTGGGGTCGGCTTTTGCTATTGCGATCGCTTGTTGGCGTCGTTGTTTTTCATTTTGTTCTAAACGCTGCAATCCTTGACGAGCTCCAGACATAATTTTGGGAATGGTTGTGTTACGCAGCAACTGGCGATAAGCTTTTTCTGCGGCTTCCAATTTGCCAGTGACTTCGTGCAGGCGTCCGATATAAAACTGCACCCAAGGGTCTTGGGGCGATTGCTGTGTTAGTTGTTTGAGTAAGCGGGCGGCTTCTCGGTAGTCCTTGCGATCGAATGCAGCGGCAACTTGGTCTATCATGGCTATCTTAAATAAGGATTGAGAATTTTAGATTTTCGCTTCTTTATTCATTTTTCCCATTTCTGCGGCTGCTGCCACTAGCGAGAGGGCGACAATTGGTGCGAGTACGGCAGTCAGGATGCGGCGACCGAGAGAAACTGGTTGGAAAGAAGCGGCGCAAGCTTTTTCGATTTCTGCGTCTGTCCATCCTCCCTCTGGGCCGATGGCAACAGTCACTGCTGAGTTGGGTGCGTGCATTAGGCAATTTATTAGGTGGAGATGGTTACCGCGTTCGACGCAGATATATTGACGATCGGCTTGACATAATTCTAATGCTGTGGTAAAGGGAACGGGGTCGAGGACTGTGGGTACGATTTGGCGTTCTGATTGTTCGGCTGCTTCCGTGGCGATGCGCCGCCAGCGATCGAGTTTTTGGGGACTGGGTTTGAGGAGGGTGCGATCGCTTATCGTCGGTACTAGAGAAGATACGCCCAGTTCGGTAGCCTGACGCACCACTTCGTCAAATCCATTTCCTTTCGGTAAGGCTACTAGGAGGGTAACGCTAATCGGTAACTCGGTTTGGACAGCGATCGGCTCTAAGATTTCCGCTTGTTCCCCTTTTAGTTTAGCCAGCCACCATTGCCCTTGTCCGTTCATGGCAATAAAGCGATCGCCCGCCTGTAAACGCAGTACCCGACTCAGGTAGTGCAACTGCTGGGGGGTAAGGATGATTTGGCTGTTTTGGAGTTGATTGGGTGCGATCGCCAATCTTTGTAACTGAGTCAATCTATATCTCCGTATTCATCAACATTTAATCTTTAACTAATCAAATATTAACTTTCATATAGTAATCTAACTTTTGGTTGTGAGGGCTCGATCTTGGCAGTTCTTAGATGTGTTTTATCAGCTTTACTTCTTCTGCTAATAGGAGATTTTATTTCCACATTTTTCTATCATGTTCCAGCACACGTTTTTGGTAAATTTCATACATTAGTTCATCACGGTCAGAAGCATCGCAGTTTCACTTATTATGCTATAATCACTAAAAATCCGCTAGTTCTGCTGCATGGATTTCTGGGCGTACTTCCTTATTTAATTGTTGTACCCTGGCTTTGGCAGTTATCTCCTGTGGGCACTATTCTGGGGCTTTTATTAGCTGAACTTCATGTTTTGTGGAGGCATATTCCCATCAGCGAGCGGAAAAATTTAAACACTTTCGATCGCCTCTGCAATCTGTTTTTTATCACAACTCCCGAACGGCATTCACTTCACCATCTTAATGCAGATGTTGCTTATGGGGATATTTTTACGTTTTACGATCGACCCGGACGACAATGGTTGGCATATTTGCGGTTACTGAAAAGAAGATTCGCCCCGCACCAAAGCTAGCAGATTTTCTCACCAGATAGGCAAAGCAAAAGATTTCAATATTTGAGACATATTGGCATCATATTTCCAGGTGTTTTCGCTTTGTGCGATGCCTAATTGATGCGATCTCGCAATATCTCTCGTACTTCCATCAAAATTTTACCTAACATATTATTCCCGCTACCATCCGCACCGCAACCCCAATAGTAATCAATCGGAGAATTTTCGACAATTAGTTCATCTCCTGTGGAAATTAACACTTCGCGGATATCGGTATGAGTCTGGAATTTTCGCAAAACTCCTCGTCGCATAATATCGTCTTTTACCTGTTCCCAGTCGGGACGGAGGGGAAAAGAGCGATCGCGTCCCATATTGGCGGCATCTTTCGGCGTTTTCACCAGACGGATGCGATCGACGTAGGGTGTGCCGACAAATTTTTGCGCTTGAAAATAATGTTCGCTGGTAGGCCAATAAAAGCCATCCAACTCAAAGCCATGAGGTGAAAAGTTGGAGAAACAGCCGTATGGTTCTTCGCGATTGCTGTAAAAGTAAATAGTCATTTTATCAAAAAATTGGGTTTAAAACCTTGCCCTTTTAGGGCGACTTTGTGAGATAATATTGTTAGGTCGATGACCGCAGAAACGATGAGAAAACAGGTTCAACGTCCTACTCCGTAATCCTGAAATGCCTAACAGTCAATGGTGTAAAAAAGTAAGTCCAAACTGTAAGGCCGAAAAAGCAATTAAATACTGTGGGGCACACAGAAATTTACGCTTGGGGAGTAGTCCATAAGAGCGCTTGCTGTAAAAGGTGTAGTCGGACGCTTACATGAAACTGTAAGACCCTCGTTGACACAGGTCAATAGAGGCAGGATTCAGCCCAAGAATCACCGCCCTAGAAGTGCGGTGAGTGTCAAAGCGGCTGTATAACATATTTTCTCTGTGTTGCCTGCTATTTCTCTGCCCCTCTGCCCCCCTGCTCCCCTGCCCCCCTGCTCCCCTGCCCCCCTGCTCCCCTGCCCCCCCTCCCCTACAGAAATTCGCGATCGCGACGCTAAAAAATGAGCCATATTTCGGTATCATATAAAGCTGTCTTGTCTAGATGACACTCACGTTCTGCTGTTCACACCTTCGGAGATACCAGTATGGTGACCCTCAAGATCGTTGTTTATGTTGTTGTCCTTTTCTTCGTTAGCCTGTTTGTCTTCGGATTCCTGTCTAACGACCCCTCCCGGAACCCCAAACGGCGCGATTTGGAATAAACATCGGTTGTTTAAGTATGCCTTAGGCCGTCTGGGCGAGGCATATCTCGCCCGCACAGCCTCAACGCCGAAAAATATGCGTCTGGGCTGTCAATTCGCTTCATTATTATAAAAGATGCCCTACGCTGTTCCGCCGCCCGAACCGCCTGCTATTATTAGCCATTTGTCACCGATAAGTGACAATGGACAACTGACAGACGATCGGTCTTTGTTATTGAGGAGTCAGTCGTCAGTCGTCGGTAGCAATGCGCCGATAAGTGACAACCAACAATTGATAAATGATTTGTTATGGGCAGTCAGTAGCGAAGTAGCGATAACTGACAAGCAAGAACTGACAGCTGCAACGCCAGTTTTATCAACGACAGGTCATCAAAACATTCCCGCCGCAACGGTGGCGAACGTTGCGCCGTCAAAAGAAGAACCTGTGCCCGATCCAACCGCTGAGACGGCGAAAAGCGCTGCCGTGTTGGGTTCGCCGTTGAGTGTGGCAATACCTTCCGATGAGGTGGAAGAGTTGGCTACTACTGGCAATATCGCTCCGGAAGTAGCACAAAATGAGGAATGGGGTTCTCAGTCTCTGCCGGGGAAAGAGATGGCCCCAACAGACCTATCCTCCGATCTTGCGGTTATTGATGAAATACTGATAGGGGGTGAATCGGAGAAATCTGCTGCTTTGGCGACGAAAGAAGGGGAATTGTCGTATTTTACGGTGCGGGATACGGAATTAGTCCAGACGCCGAACCCTTCGAGATCGATCGAAATCGATCCGGAACCAGTATTTTCTCCCACTCCAGAAGCAGAAATCTCACCGACGGGACATATTGGCACAAGCAGCGGCAATATCAGCAACAGACGCCAAAATCAAAGGCGGCAATCGCAAAGAACGCAGTCTCAAGGCAGACAGCAGCAACCGCCAGCTACGGGGACGCCTGTGAATATCCCCCCTACTGTGGGGGTGATCGAACTGTTTGCAGACCGCTTGGAGTACGATGCGGCGCGGCAAATTTTTACAGGGGTCGGGAATGTGGAGATGCGCTATCAGGGTGGGGTGCTGACTGCCGATCGCGTGCAGGGCAATTTGGTCAATCGCGTTGCTGTGGCTGAGGGTAGTGCTGCTTTTCGGCGCGGTCAGCAGAATCTGCGCGGCGAAAGGATTGTTTATAATTTTGTTCAAGATAGCGGTAATATTCGTAACGGTAGTGGCGAGATCTTTTTGCCTACTTCTGGTACTGACTTGGCTTTTAATTTACCGAATACGGGTGTGGTTCCTCCTGTGGTGGCGGAACGACCGTTGAGCGATCGTCTGTTGGGAAGTCAAGCGCCGCAACAAGTTACCAGTGTGGGTGGAATTAATTTGGTATTCGGTGGCACTAGACCGGGCAGCGGTTTACCGAGTGCGGGAAGGGGTGGCGAAGTTAGGCGGATACGTTTTGAGGCGGAGAATGTTGATTTTTATCCTAGAGGTTACAGGGCGAGAAATGTGCGGTTGACTAATGACCCGTTTTCGCCGCCAGAATTGGAAGTTCGCGCTGACCAAGCGATTGTCACGCAGGTGAGTCCGTTGCGGGATGAGGTGGCGCTGACTCGTCCTCGTTTGGTGTTCGATCAAGGTTTTGCTTTGCCGATTCCGCGATCGCGCTATGCGTTCGATCGCACTGAGAGCGAACCGCCGATCTTCCAAGTTGGTTATGATGAGCGAGAGCGGGGTGGGGTTTATATTTACAGGGGTTTTGAGGTCTACAGAAGCAGTAAGGTCAGATTTTCGGTCACGCCCCAGTTTTTTATTCAGCGGGCCATATCTGAGGGTTTTGGCAACGTTCCGGAATTGTTTGGTGTGAGGGCTAGGTTCAGCGCTACGGTTGGCCCGCGCACTCTAGTGGGGTCTTCTGTGAGTGTCAACAATTTCGGTTCGGAAGGAATTGCAGAGAAAATACGGGCAAATACGCGATTGGTGCAGGTAATCGGCACTCGTTGGCCGCACCGATTAACGTTGGAATATAGCTTCCGCGATGAATTGTTCAACGGGTCTTTGGGATATCAAACTGTACAACAAGCGATCGGCGGTGTGCTGACTTCCCCTGTCTTTCCTTTGGCGAAAACAGGAGCTAATTTGACTTATCAAGTTGGGGCTCAGTATATTAATGCGGATACCGATCGTCTGGAATTGCTTGCACCTGTGCGGACAAATAACCGCACTAGCTTAGGTCGCTACCAAGCTAGCGTTTCTATCAATCGCGGTATCCGTTTGTGGCGAGGACAAGCTTTACCGGCGACTGCATCTCAGGGTTTGCGATATACGCCGGTTCTTGTTATTCCTTTCGTTTCCTTGGTTCCTAGCGTTACCGGTACTAGCAGTTTGTATAGCAACGGTGAAACTCAGACTACTTTTACGGGTAGCATTGTTTTGTTAGGACAATTCGGTCATTTTTCTAAGCCTGTTCTAGATTATACTGGGTTTAATCTCCGCTTGACGCGGGTGTTTAGAAATGGTGAATCGCCTTTCTTTTTCGATCGCGTTGTTGATGAAAGGGTACTTTCTTTTGGTGTGACGCAGCAACTTTACGGCCCGTTTAGGATCGGTTTTCAAACTGCTATTAATTTGGATACTAATAAAAGTATCAGTACGGATTATTTTTTGGAATACAGTCGCCGCACTTATGGGATTACTTTGCGTTACAATCCAGATGTGCAGTTGGGTGCGATTCTGTTGCGAATTAGCGATTTCAATTGGAATAACGGCGGCCAACCTTTCGGCGGGACTGGGGTAAGATTTGTGGATTTTGGCGTTCTTCAAGATTACTAGAGCGCCAGTCCAGTAGCATAAATTGACAAAAAAAACGAAATATATATTGTGTAGGGGCTCTCGCATTTGGGCGACAATTCATAACTCAAATTCAAGATCTTTCTGTCCAAATGCAACGCCGGAGCCAAGGTCCTGATTGAATGATTTTATGTTTGTTTTGAGTTGCGATGAATGACGGCAATAGTAAGTTAGGTAAAAGCGATCGAATTTTACTTTTTACTTGTGAAAAGCTTATGCGCTAATTGGAAACCTTTTACTATTAGTTCTTCTAGCCACAACATCGCCAAATCTAGCCATTCTAATATCTGTTCTAATGGGTGCTTTACATATCCGGCTGGCTTGGCTTTAATTTCGATCCAATCTGATTCGGAATTACGGACAGAAGATTTGCGATCGCGCTCATTTGTGTTACGATTAGATGCTGCCAGCGATGTGTTAGCAGAAATGCTTTTTGTTGTTTTATTTTCAGTCGGCTTGCTTTTGGGATGAGTATTTTTGCGACCCTCTTCTCTATCTGAATGACGATTTTCTGAATGGCGATTTTTCACAACTGATTTCGGACGACCTGTTTTTGGTTCGGAAATCAGGGTCGCTCTCATATATATATTATTGTTTTTTTCCATATCTTCTCCCTCCCCAAGGCCAGTCTCTTGGACGGGAGGGGTTTGTTTCCCAGCTATTTGGGTTAACTTTTCAGGTGTTCGAGATCCGGAATTACCAAATAAATCTGATTCTGTCAGCCAGGGATCTTCATCTTGACTTATTATTGCAGTTTGCAAGCTGGCTGTCAATATCTCAGATGCGGGTGATTTTGGCGATTCGCGGGGGAGAAGTTTGGACAAGTTGAATAGGGGTTGCTTGGATTGTGGCACACTAGGAGCGATCGCGGGGAGATTTTCGATCGGCTGTTCGGAAGCAGTAAGCGCGGGGATTGTTTGCGAAGGTAATTTGACCGCGCTGTTCGCGCCAAAAAAGTAATCGATCGCAGCTTTAATTAAAGATTGAACTTTAAATTTGAGATGATGTGCTTCTGCATCGTCGATTTCCGAATTTTCTACTTCGATGACTGTAGCGTGAGAATCGATCCAGCGAGTTTTTACCACTTGGAGGAATTCTTGACTGCGATGCGCTAAAGATGCGGTTACTTCGGTCACCACCGCCAAGTTACCGGATTCCAATTGTGCGATCGTACTGTCGAGACTATATATAAAGGATGGAACGATAATTTCTTCTGTTTCTGGGAGAGGAGTTTCCGTTAGCGTGGCGACAACATCGGATTGTATTTCTGTTTCTGGCGATATCGCATTTTCGGATGTTTGCTTCGTGGCGACAACGGCTGACTTTTCAATTTTTTGTTGTAACTCTTGACTCTTAAGTTTGAATTCCTGACTTTTGAGTTTCAACTGCACAGTCTTAGCTTCCAAATCGTGAAGCAAAGTTTCTTCTTGGAAGAGATTGACGAGAGTCGCCACCGGTCCCGTTTGCATCCAAGTCATGAATTGACGGAATAGACGAACGGGTGGGAAAAGTTGGGGACGGTCTTCTAAAATGGGGAGATAATTTGCGAGTGTGGCTTTCGCAGTTGACGCGACAAATTGCTGATGGTAGTAGTCGGATAATTCAAAGGTAATTCGTTTGTGCAGTTCTTGTTGGTCTTCGGCTGTTAAAATTTCCCTAATTTCATTTTGGGGAGTAACGAGTACTAAGTTGCGCGTATCGAGGAGGGAGGCTATGGCCTGGATTTCCCTTTCTTGTGCAAACTTGTCACTAAAATCGATATTTTCTGCTGTGCTGACTGCTTCCCCCAGTACATCTGGGGGTGGCGAGAGGGAAATCGCTGTTTCCAGGACTCGTTGAATCGGGATATCGGCGGAGGGCAGATTTTTGGTTGTAGAATTGCTGTGACTGACGGCTTGTTTGAGTTGCTTGCCTGCCAGTCGTACTGCCTGAACAGTGAGGTATGCTGGGTAAAGGAGGATCTGCGCTGTCCACGTCGCACCTACTTGGAGATGTCTGAGTGCGCGATCGCTTTTATCTTTCATACGGCGATATTGCCGTGACAAGACGTTGAATAATCTGCTGCGATAGCGACCGGCTGGGGAAGGCATAATTTTTACGGAGAAGGGCGGCTGGTGAAAATCGGACAGCTTTTTTATTGTACATGACGATCGTGGGTGAAATGTCGGGTGAGGATGTTTTTACCGCAGATGTTTGCAGATGCACGCGGATGAACGCTGATGTTTCGTCGAAAAAATGTCATCTTGGGATATGTTTACCGCAGACGATCGCAAATGTGTTGTCGATGAAATGTCGATTTTGGATATGTTTACCGCTCTCGATCGCGGATGAACGCTGATGATTTGTCGGTGCAATGTCGATTTTGGATATCTTTACCGCTCTCGATCGCAAATGTGTTGTCGGTGCAATGTCATCTTGGGATATGTTTAACGCGCTCGATCGCAAATGTGTTGTCGCTGAAATGTCATGTTTGGATATGTCGATCGCAGATGAATGCGGATGAACGCAAATGTGTTGTCGATGAAATGTCGATTTTGGATATGTTTACCGCTCTCGATCGCAAATGTGTTGTCGGTGCAATGTCATCTTGGGATATGTTTAGCGCAGACGCTCGCTCTCGATCGCAAATGTGTTGTCGCTGAAATGTCGATTTTGGATATGTTTACCGCTCTCGATCGCAAATTTGTTATCCCTGCAATGTGAATTTTGGATATGTTTACCGCTCTCGATCGCAAATTTGTTATCCCTGCAATGTCGATTTTGGATATGTTTAGCGCTCTCGATCGCACATGATTTGTCGATGTCATGTCAATTTTGGATATGTTTACCGCAGATGAACGCGGATGAACGCTGATGTTTTGTGGGGGAAATGTCGATTTTGGATATGTTTAACACAGACGATCGCAAATTTGTTATCCCTGCAATGTCGATTTTGGATATGTTTACCGCTCTCGATCGCAGATGTGTTAGCGCTGCAATGTCATTTTGGGATATGTTTAGCGCAGACGAGCGCTTCGGAACGCAGATGAGTTGTCAGTGAAATGTCGATTTTGGATATGTTTACCGCTCTCGATCGCAAATGTGTTGTCGCTGCAATGTCATCTTGGGATATGTTTACCGCCGATGAACGCAGATGTGTTATCCCTGCAATGTCGATTTTGGATATGTTTAGCGCTCTCGATCGCAAATGTGTTGTCGGTGCAATATCGGGTTAGGATATTTTTAGTGTAGATGCCCTAGCCTCTAGCCCCTAGCCCCTAGCTATAAATGACAGCCCCAGTTCGAGTTATCGAGTTATCAATAGAAAAATTGCGTCGCCTCACGCAGGTCGATGTTCGATCGAATTGGCGATATAGCGCTGTTGATTTGCCTTGGACGAGTGTGCGATCGTCTGATGAATGGCAGGACTGGCCGTTTGTCGAACTGAATGAGAAAGGACAGATTGTTTGGGAAGGCGGACGCCAAGTTTTATGGCTGGTACAAAAGTTGGTGATTCCCAATAATTTGCAAGGTTATCCTTTGGAGGGATTGACTTTGCGACTGGCGTTAACTTGGTGGGCGGAAGATGTTCAAATTTTTGTTAACGATCGCTTAGTGCAGTCGGGAGATTTATTCGATTATTTCACGCGGGTGGTGTTGAGTGCATCTGCGATTGAAGGTGAGGAAATTTCGATCGCTTTGCGTTTGGTTAGTCCAAGTCACGATCGCGGTGCGTTGATGCGATCGCTTTGCGTTTACGAATCTGGGGATGAGGATTTTCTCGAACCTGGTTTTGTCGCCGATGAGTTGGCGGTACATCTATATTATATAGAGAGTTTTGCACCGGAAAAATTAGATGTTCTCGAAACGGCTGTGGCGGAGATTGATTGGTCGATATTGCCAGATCGAGAAAAGTTCGATCGCTGTCTTTCTAAATTACGTCAAACTCTTCAATCCCAAATCCAAAATCCAAAATCCAAAATTTCTTTGTTGGGTCACGCGCATTTAGATATGGCGTGGTTATGGCCGGTGAGCGAAACTTGGATCGCAGCTCAACGCACGTTTGCATCCGTTCTACAATTACAGCAAGATTTTCCGGAATTAATCTTCTGTCACTCTACGCCAGCTTTGTACGAATGGATCGAAAAACATCGCCCGGATTTATTTGCGGATATCCAAAAACAAGTTATCGCCGGACGTTGGGAAGTGGTCGGCGGAATGTGGGTGGAACCGGATTTGAATTTAATTGATGGTGAGTCGATCGTTCGTCAAATTCTCTACGGTCAGCGCTATGTTCGGGAAAAGTTCGATCGCTTCAGCACAATCGCCTGGGTGCCGGATAGTTTTGGCTTCTGCGCGACTTTACCGCAATTTCTCAAACAAGGCGGAATTGAATATTTTGTGACGCAAAAGTTGGCGTGGAACGATACGACTAAATTTCCCTACGGTGTTTTCTGGTGGCAGTCGCCGGATGGCACACAGATTTTCAGTTTGATGTCTGCTTTAATTGGGGAAACGATCGATCCAATTAAAATGATGAGGTATGCGATCGATTGGCAAATCAAAACTGGTTTACATGATGCGCTTTGGCTACCCGGTGTCGGCGACCACGGCGGTGGCCCTACCCGCGATATGTTGGAAACTTCTAGGCGTTGGCAAAAATCTCCTTTCTTCCCGAAATTGGAATTTACAAGTGCTGAGAATTATTTGTCTGCGATCGCTACCCCCCCCCTTCCCCCCCCGTCTACAGGGGGGGAGGAAAGAAAAGAATCTGACAGCGAACAACTGACAGCTGACATTCCCGTTTGGCATGAGGAATTATATCTAGAATTCCATCGCGGTTGCTACACAACTCACGCGGATCAAAAGCGTTCCAATCGTCGCTGCGAAGCTTTGCTCTACCAAGCGGAATTGTTTTCCTCTCTCGCTGCGATCGCTGTTGGCTTAGCTTACCCGAAAGCCGAATTGTCAGATGCCTGGAAAAAAGTTCTGTTTAACCAATTTCACGATATTCTGCCCGGAACTTCGATCCCGGCAGTTTTCGCGGATGCGAATCGCGCTTGGGGGGAAGTCGAACAAGTCGGCGCGGAAATATGGCAAAATGCGATGAGTGCGATCGCTTCTCAAATCGCCCTTTCTTCACCACCTCATCCCGACGCTTTGCCACTCGTCGTTTTCAATTCCCTCAACTGGGCGCGATCGGCTGTCGTTTCCATCCCTTTACCCACCTCCGAGACGCTTTGGCAAGTTTTCGACTCCGAAAAACAACCCCTCTCCTCCCAGCTATCCCACGAAAAGACGCTGCTGTTTGTGGCAAATAATGTTCCGTCTATCGGGTATCGCGTCTTTTGGCTATGCCCTCAAAAGGCTGAAACGCTTGCAAATTCGTCGCTAAAACCGGAAATATCGCCTATAGGCAATAGTATGAGCAATCATAACATATCTATCTTACAACAAAATCGCGAATTTGTCCAAAAAGATAGTTTAGTCGCAAAAGATTGGATTTTAGAGAATGAATTACTGCGGGTAATCGTGGGGGGGGAAAGTGGTAACTTAACCAGTGTTTTCGATAAAGTCAATTGTAAAGAAATCCTCCAAGAAGCGGGAGGAAATCAACTGCAAGCGTTTCAAGATAGCGGACAATATTGGGATGCTTGGAATATCGACCCCAAATATCAAGAACATCCATTACCAGCAACTGTGCTGAAATCAATTGAGTGGATAGAAAGAGGAGAAGTGCGACAGCGATTGCGAATAGTGAGAGAATTGGGAGAATCGGAAATATGTCAAGATTACGTATTAGATGTGGGAGATGCAGTTCTGCAAATCGTCACCAGCGCCAACTGGCAAGAAAATCACGTTTTGTTAAAAGCAGCCTTTCCGCTCAACTTAACTGCTGATAGTGTCACCTATGAAATTCCTTGCGGTGCGATCGGCAGAACAACTCGACCAGAAACAGAGCGAGAAAAAGCGAAATGGGAAGTGAGCGCTTTGCGTTGGGCAGATTTGACAGAAAAGATTTCAGATTTCAAATTGCCAATCGAACAACCGATGTACGGTGTCAGTTTGCTGAACGATTGCAAATACGGATATGACAGCCAGCCAAATCAATTGCGTTTAACGTTATTGCGAAGTCCGAGTTGGCCAGATCCGCAAGCCGATCGAGGTTATCATCAATTTACATATGCCCTTTATCCTCACAGTGGCGATTGGCGATCGGCTGGTACAGTGCGACGCGGGTACGAGTTGAATTTACCATTGCAAGCGATACCGATCCGATCGGTAGGCGAAAAAGCAAATTCTCGCTTGCCAGATGTCGGTCAATTGTTGAACTTATCAGCAGAAAATCTAATTTTAATCGCATTTAAACAGTCAGAAGATCGTAGCGATCGATGGATTTTGCGGTGTTACGAATGCCACGGCGAAGCAGCGCAGTTGCAATTACAAAGCGATGTCGGATTGGAAATTGTCAATCCTGTTGATTTACTAGAGCGACCTGTTGATGCACCCGCACCTTTACCCGATAATCAAACATTTAACATTGCGCCTTGGAAAATCGTCAGTTTTCAGATTAAGTCTAGCCGATAATGATATAATAACTCAAATTTAATAAGATAACAATCAATATGAAAGGCGCGTTTGTAGAAAAAATTGTTCTGTTTATGCCGATCGCATCTGCTTTGCTAACGATGAATTTAGTTACAGCGACACCTGGCAGCTCGCAAACTGTCGCTCAATTCAGAATCCACTGTATGAGTCGGATTATGTATTCTGGGAATCTTCGCCGCTCGGAAATAATGGAAAACGCTGCTTCCACAGCTTGTCAAAACGCCACAACCGCAGAACAAAGTGTAGGTATAAGTAACTGCTTTAAAGACACTATGTACAATTCTAGCGGTCGCATCCGAAATGGTATGAATGCCAGCACATCTGCCACAGTTTGTCAAAATGCTTCTAATACAATATTAGGTCAAGAAATAAGCAAATGTATGAAAAATAGTATGTATGACGCACGCGGTCGCTTACGCCAGGGCATGACAGCCGAGCGAGCGGTAAGACAGTGCAGTCGCTCTTAATATTAATGGAGATTTTCCGTTTGTGGATAAGCAAAAAGTGCTGTCAGCATTGAGCCAGTAGGAGCGGATCTATCTGTTGATAGATGCTGTAATTTAAGAAGATCGTTTTGATCGACAAAACCAAAGATAAGTCACTTTTGTATAAGTTGTAATATCTGGGAAAAAGCAAGTCAGACAGCAGAAAAACGGTTGCGTGCAAGTAATAGTCCCTCAGTTAGCCACTCAGGAGCCAAAAGGCAGAGAAAAGCGAGATCCCAACCTCACACCAAAGATAGTTACCGCTGACTTTGCACAAAGTTAATCTGAGGTATAAGAGATAGTTTTTTTGAGGCTTTAATCATGGATAAAGAAACAAAGAAAAATATAGAATCTGCTGCGGATACATCTGAAAGAGTTGCAGGCGATCGGTACGATCCGCATCTCGTTCCCGCTGAAACAGCAGCACGCAGAGAGCGGGAAGGCGATACCTTCAAAACATTTCCCACATTAGAACGGGAAGAAGAATCGAGAACTAACGATCGAACAGAAGACGACAGTATTCGTACCACAGATGGCTACACAGTAGACAAAGAAGGTCTGCTCAATAACTACGCGATCGAACCGGAAATGTACATTAACGAACCCGGTGACTTAAGGGAAAGAGACGAACAGCTTGCAGCGGAACGCGGTGAAGAAATTAGTAACTTGAAGGAAGATGAGAAAGGAAAACTGACAATGGAACAGGATTCCCGTCCCAGAGGACAAGGAATTATCTAAGATTAACCTTCTTTTCTTTGCATAGGTTAGCGATTGGTAAATAGTGTCTTCTCACCCCTGATGGGGGTGAGCTTTTTATTTATAAGTGAGTGGGTGTCAATCAACATCAGCATAATTTGGAGGCTGGGCATTGCCCTCGCCGTGATGTACCAGTCTAAACAAAAGAGCGATCGCATATGCTAAAAATTGACTTACTCCCATTCGTGTAAGTACACACAACGCGATCACTCTTTAACGTATTTGCTGATGGCCTGATTAAGTTGCCTCTTCCAAAGGCTTTTTAGACTTTTTGGTATGGTGAAAACGAATACCTAAAAACACATCATAAAGAAAGCTCCAAAAGTCTTTTCCTTGCAACAATCCCAGCCTAAGATGACAGCCTTTTTCCTCCAAAAGCGGTTGAGTAGCCCGATAAGCTGCCTGATAATTATACCAGGGAATCGAAGGCCACAAATGATGAATTAGGTGGTAATTTTGTCCGCAAATGAGGATATTGAGAATGGGGCTGGCATAGACCCTGGCATTTTTCCAGCGATCGCGCTCCTGAAAAGGTCGGTGAGGCAAATAATCAAAAAACAATCCCAAGGCTAGCCCTACCACCAATGCGGGTGAAAACCAGAAATTGAGAATATATCCCAAAAAATGATATTGACAGGACAGATAAACAATTGAAAAGACAAACAACCGACTCAAAAACCATTCCAGCAGCTCGTACTTGCGCCAGAGACGGCGCTTGAAAAAATAGACCTCGTGATAAAAAAACCTGGCTGCAATTAACCAGAGTGGCCCACCGGTAGAAACAAAATGATCCGGATCGTTTTCCGGATCGTTAACGTGGGCGTGATGCTGCATATGCACCCGCGTAAAGACGGGAAAGGCAAAACCCAACATCAGCGCACTACCGTGCCCCAAAATGGCATTAACGACGCGATCGCGATGGGCGGCATGGTGAGAAGCGTCGTGAATCACAGTCCCCACCATATGCAAAGCCGTCACATTAATCAAAAAACAGCAGGGATCTGGCCAGTTCCACAGCCAGTAACCGCAAGTCGAGACAATCACCATAACTACGGCGGCTACAAACATAAGTAGCGTAGGATTAAAATCGCCGGGAGGAGCCAATAACTCCTTGGGTACTGTCAGCGGCTTCTGTGCCTCCGACATCAGTATCTTTACTCCTGTTAACTTCCATCGCGTAGTATACGATACGAAGCCAGGAATAATAAAGTTTTGTTTAGTTAGGCGAGAGGGGAGAGGGGAAAAGAGAGAGGGGATAGGGGCTAGAGGCTAGTGTATATTCTTCGTTAGTGTTTAGTCTCAAAACTAGCCCCTAGTGCAGCACGGCAGAAGTAACCCAGCAGATCGGAAGTAGTTGAATGCCTTACGCTCAAAGCATTTTTGACTTTTGACTTTTGAATGATTGACTTCCACGTAGCAACACTAGCCCTTAGTCCCCAGTCCCTCAGATCGACCATGCAACTGCGAAATACCTTGCGTCGGACAAAAATAGTCGCCACCATTGGCCCAGCCTGTCGTAGCCCAGAAGTCCTGAAAGCTATTATTGAAGCTGGTGCTACTACATTGCGGCTCAACTTTTCACATGGAACGCACGAAGAACACCAGCGCAATATCCGTCTCATCCGGCAGACTTCCTTCGAGCTGAATCAGCCGGTGGGGATATTGCAAGACCTACAAGGGCCGAAAATAAGATTGGGCCAATTTGAAAATGGTTCGATCGCACTCAAAAAAGGCGATCCCTTCACTTTAACCAACCGTGCGATCGCAGGTACTCAGGAAATCAGTTCCGTTACCTACGATAATCTAGCTGCCGAAGTTCCAGAAGGAGCTACCATTCTGTTAGACGACGGTCGCGTGGAAATGGTAGTAGAGAAAGTAGACCGCAGTTCGGAAGAACTGCACTGTCGCGTCGTTGTAGGCGGTGTACTTTCCAACAACAAAGGCGTCAATTTCCCAGGAGTTTACCTCTCCATCAAAGCGCTGACCGACAAAGACCGCAAAGACCTGATGTTCGGTCTCGACCAAGGTGTAGACTGGGTAGCGCTGAGCTTTGTCCGCAATCCCCAAGACGTACTGGAGATTAAAGAATTGATCTCCACTGCGGGTAAGCGCGTACCGGTGATTGCCAAAATCGAAAAGCACGAAGCGATCGAACAAATGGCAGAAATTCTCCCCTTGTGCGATGGCGTTATGATTGCCAGGGGAGATTTAGGCGTCGAACTACCCGCCGAAGACGTACCCATCCTGCAAAAGCGACTGATTACCTTAGCCAACGAGTTGGGAATTCCCATCATCACCGCCACCCAAATGCTAGACAGCATGGCGAACAACCCCCGACCCACCCGTGCCGAAATTTCCGATGTCGCCAATGCTATTTTGGACGGCACAGATGCAGTGATGCTCTCCAACGAAACGGCAGTGGGTAAATACCCAGTGGAAGCAGTCGCTACAATGGCTCGCATTGCCATTAGAATCGAGCAGGAACAGTCCCAACAAGTAGTAACGACTCATTCCGGCACAGGCAACGGTCGCTCAGTCCCTAACGCCATCAGTCAAGCCGTCGGCCAAATTTCGGAACAACTGGGGGCGGCTGCGATTATGAGTTTGACGAAAACTGGTGCCACAGCTCGAAATGTGTCTAAATTTCGACCGAGAACGCCGATTATCGCCGTTACTCCTCACGTTGACGTAGCGCGGCAACTGCAACTGGTGTGGGGCGTCAAACCTCTGCTGATGCTGGAGTTAGCATCTACCAGTCAAACCTTCCAAGCGGCGCTCAATGTTGCCCAGGAAAAGGGTCTGCTTACTCAGGGAGATTTGGTGGTGATGACTGCCGGTACTCTCCAAGGTGTTTCCGGTTCGACAGATTTGATTAAAGTTGAAGTGGTAACTACCGTACTGGGTAAAGGAACTGCGATCGGATCTGGTTCTGTCAGCGGGAGGGCGCGGGTCGCTAACAATGCCGTAGACGTCGGTAATTTCAGTTATGGGGAAATTTTGGTAGCACCGCGTACCACTGCCGATTTTGTAGATGCCATCCGCAAGGCGGCAGGGGTGATTACCGAGGACGAAAGTTTAACCAGTCACGCTGCTGTTATCGGTTTGCGTCTCGGTGTCCCAGTCATTGTCGGTGTGAAGAATGCCACTCAAAATATTCGCGATGGCGCAATTCTTACCCTGGATATGCAGCGCGGTTTGGTTTACTCCGGTGCGGCTGTTGTAGCTCAAACGGATACGGCTGTGGTGATGTAAGGTAACCTACCGTTACAAAACACTTACCCAAAGTTACCCAACGCTAGACTTTTCGATCCTAGATAACTGGTACTGGGAGGTAACTTGATGCTTTCTTCCTGCGTCATTCTGGGGAGTCGGCTCTTACCAGTCCACAGGCTAACACTGTCTAACTGACAGCTTTTTCCAAATTAATGGAAGCGTTCAAATCGCGATCGAATTCCAGACCGCAGCAGTCACAATGGAACACTCTTTCACTCCGGGGGAGTGTTTCTTTTTCAGTTCCACAGTTTGAGCAGGTCTTACTGCTAGCGAACCATCGGTCAACCACGACCAATTCCGAAGCATATAACTCACATTTGTACTCAAGTTGTCTACGGAATTCGGAGAATCCCATATCACAATAGCTTTGGCGACGCAATGATTAGCCAACATTCCTGATACATTTAAGTCTTCAATCGCAATTCGGCTGTGGTTTTTGGCGAGCTTGGTTATTGCGATCGCACTTCTAAAGATCGCAAATTAAAAATTTGTGAAACTTCCTGAATATTGAACTCGCTTGAGATATAGTCAATAAAATAGTTCCGGATTCATTCATGCAAGAGCGATCGCCCTACCTAAAAGTATCTCTACCAGCGCTATTATCTTTTCAAATTAGGAAATTGTTTTGGTTGGCAAGTGGTTTGGCGCTGTGTTATTGGGGATGGGGAGGGGAAGTGCGATCGCAAATAGCCCCAGACGGCACTTTATCCACAAATGTTACAACTCCAGATCGTCTTAACTTTACGATAAATGAGGGGAACCGAGCCGGAAATAACCTGTTCCATAGTTTTCGCGAGTTTTCTGTTCCCACTGGCGGGGAAGCATTTTTCAATAACTCTGTTGATATTCAGAATATTTTCAGTCGGGTGACGGGAATATCGAGATCTAATATAGATGGATTGATTCGAGCAAACGGCACAGCTAACTTATTTTTGATTAATCCGAATGGGATGATTTTTGGGCCGAATGCGAAATTGAATATAGGTGGCTCGTTTTTGGCAAGTACGGCGAGTAGTCTCAAGTTTAGTGATGGGATAGAGTTTAGCGCAACCAATCCACAAGCTGCACCTTTGCTCAGTATTAATGTTCCCGTTGGATTGCAATATGGAAACAATCCAGGAGAGATTCGAGTACAGGGGAAAGGTCAGGCAGAGAGTCAGTTAGTGATAGAAAATGGCAAATTTGTGAGTATTTTTGGGGCAACGAAAAGTTTCGACAGTGAGTTAAATTCTTCCGAAGTTACCCCAGACAAATTTGTGAGTATTCTTGGGGCAACGAAAAGTTTCGACAGTGAGTTGAATCCTTTAGAAGTTACCCCTGGCAAAAATTTAACTATAGTTGGTGGCAATGTAATCATTGATGGCGGTATTTTACAAGCACCAGGGGGTGCTGTTCAGATCGGTGGACTAGCAGGAGAGGGAACAGTAGGAATCAATGCTGATGGGAGTTTGAGTTTCCCCGATGGGGGGACAGGCGAGACGCCTGTCCCACAAGCAGATATATCGATTATCAACAAAGCAGGAATTAACGTACTGGCTGGTGGTGGCGGTAGGATTGCTCTGATCGGGAAGAATATCGATATTTCTGGAGAAAGTCTGCTGAGTGGTGGGATAGCAACTGGTATGGGGTCGGCTGAGAGTATAGCAGGAGATATTTATCTAAGTGCTACTGAAGATATCGCAATTGATGAGAGCCGAATTCAAAACAACGTCACTTCTGAGGCAGTGGGAAATAGCGGCAACATCAGCATCACTGCCAAATCCCTTTTCGTTGGTAATGGCGCTCTCGTAGATGTCAGCACCGCTGGGCGAGGAAATGCGGGGACGATCGCGATTGCAGCCAGCGATACGGTTACCTTTGATGGTGAGGGTAAGGGTATATTCCCCAGTGCAGCCGCAAGCCTGGTGACACCAAATGCCGTGGGGAATGCGGGGGGGGTGAGCATTACTGCCAAGTCGGTTTTCGTTACTAATGGCGGTATACTAACTGCCAGCACCTTTGGGCAAGGAAATGCGGGGACGATCGCGATTGCAGCCAGCGATACAGTTACCTTTGATGGTGAGGACAACAATGGAATCACCAGTTTAGCCGGAAGCACGGTGGAAGCAGATGCCGTGGGGAATGCGGGGGGGGTGAGCATTACTGCCAAGTCGGTTTTCGTTACTAATGGCGGTCTACTAGCTGCCAGCACCTTTGGGCGAGGAAATGCGGGGACGATCGCGATTGCAGCCAGCGATACGGTTATCTTTGATGGTGAGGACAACAATGGAAACACCAGTTTAGCCGGAAGCACAGTGGAAAGAGATGCAGTGGGGAATGCGGGGGGGGTGAGCATTACTGCCAAGTCGGTTTTCGTTACTAATGGCGCTGTACTAACTACCAGCACCTTTGGGCGAGGAAATGCGGGGACGATCGCGATTGCAGCCAGCGATACAGTTACCTTTGATGATGAGGACAACAATGGAAACCGCAGTATAGCCACAAGCACAGTGGAAGGAAATGGAGTGGGGAATGCGGGGGGGGTGAGCATTACTGCCAAGTCGGTTTTTGTTACTAATGGCGCTCTACTAACTGCCAGCACTTCTGGGCGAGGAAATGCGGGGACGATCGCGATTGCAGCCAGCGATACAGTTACCTTTGATGGTGAGCGCAAGA